>CAUETL010000011.1:0-22582 GCA_959020685.1 Parahaemophilus parainfluenzae
GGGAACAAATAATATTTATAATTTTATGGATCCCGAAGATGAGCTTTACCGAGAAGGCTTAATAGAAGATGATTGGATTGTGGAAAACATCGATTGGCTTTCTGATGTCTTTATTGAGCACAATATTCCTTTAGAAGAAGAAACCATGCGAGCATTCTATCAAGCGGTGAATAAGGAAGATTGGTGCTGTGGGAGCTGTGGTGGATGTATTTAATATCAAAGTGCGGTCAATTTTATCACCGTTTTTATACCGAACTGTCATAATAAAAACACTAGGAAATTCAATATTTCTGATATAGAATTCTCCGATTTGTTTTTTAAAAGGGAGAAAAAAGATGAAACTCGTTGAAGTTAAACATCCGCTTGTTAAACATAAATTAGGCGTGATGCGCGAAGCTGATATTGATACCAAAAAATTCCGTGAGCTTGCAACTGAAGTGGGTAGCTTACTTACCTATGAAGCCACTGCCGATCTTGAAACAGAAAAAGTGATTATTGAAGGTTGGAATGGCCCAGTTGAAATCGAACGTATCAAAGGTAAAAAAGTTACTGTTGTACCAATTTTACGTGCTGGCCTAGGCATGATGGATGGTGTATTAGAACATGTTCCAAGTGCTCGTATCAGTGTGGTTGGGATTTATCGTAATGAAGAAACCCTTGAACCCGTTCCTTATTTCCAAAAACTCGCGAGCGATTTAGAAGAACGTTTAGCTATCGTTGTGGATCCAATGCTCGCAACCGGTGGTTCAATGATCTCCACAATTGATTTATTAAAAGCAAAAGGTTGCCAACACATCAAAGTATTAGTATTAGTCGCGGCGCCTGAAGGGATCAAAGCATTAGAAAAAGCACATCCAGATATCGAACTTTATTGCGCATCGATTGATGATCACTTAAATGAACAAGGCTACATCATCCCTGGCTTGGGTGATGCTGGCGATAAGATTTTTGGGACGAAATAATTCCCTTTTAATAAGACGGCATTTATAGCCGTCTTTTTTCCGTGCGTGAAAACACAAAAGCTAAAAAAGCATTAAAACCGACCGCACTTTCAGTTAATTCAAACCGAGAGTTGAAACTAAATGAGTAATCAAACTACAACCGCACCTGTTGAGGTGCAAAGCATGGGCAAACAAGCGTTTGTCGGTTTACAAATGTTATTTGTGGCCTTTGGCGCCTTAGTATTAGTTCCTTTAATCACTGGATTAAATTCTAATACAGCCCTTCTTACCGCCGGTATCGGTACACTACTTTTCCAACTTTGTACTGGTAAACAAGTCCCTATTTTCTTGGCCTCCTCTTTTGCCTTTATTGCGCCTATTCAATATGGCGTACAAACTTGGGGCATCCCAACCACAATGGGTGGACTTGCTTGTGCAGGCTTAGTCTATTTCGCACTATCAACCTTAGTAAAATTACGCGGTAGTGCTGCACTTGAGCGCATCTTCCCGCCTGTTGTTGTTGGTCCCGTAATTATCATTATTGGTATGGGGCTTGCCCCCGTTGCTGTGGATATGGCATTAGGTAAAAACAGTGCATATAGCTATGAGCACTCTGTATTGGTTTCTATGATTACTTTAGTCACTACCCTTTCTGTTGCGGTATTTGCTAAAGGTATGATGAAACTGATTCCAATTATGTTTGGTATCGTTGCTGGCTATGTGGTTTGTCTATTCCTAGGCTTAATTAACTTCCAACCTGTTTTAGACGCAAAATGGTTTGAATTACCCCAATTAACTAAACCAGAATTTAATTTAGAAGCCATTCTTTATATGCTACCCATTGCTATCGCACCAGCCGTTGAACACGTTGGCGGTATTATGGCAATCAGTTCTGTAACAGGTAAAGATTTTCTTAAAAAACCAGGTTTACACCGCACCTTATTAGGCGATGGTATCGCAACGGCTGCAGCGTCATTAGTAGGTGGTCCACCAAATACCACTTATGCTGAAGTAACGGGTGCTGTAATGCTAACTCGCAACTTTAATCCAAATATTATGACTTGGGCTGCGGTATGGGCAATTGCAATTTCCTTCTGTGGTAAAGTAGGTGCATTCCTTTCTACTATCCCGACCATCGTAATGGGCGGGATTATGATGTTGGTATTCGGTTCAATTGCCGTTGTCGGGATGAGCACCTTAATTAAAGGTAAAGTGGATGTGACTGAACCTCGTAACCTTTGCATTATTTCTGTGGTGATGACTTTCGGGATCGGTAATATGTTTGTCAACGTCGGCGATGTTGTTTCCCTGAAAGGGATTAGCCTTTGTGCTATCATTGCCATTGTACTGAACTTGATTTTGCCAAAAGCAAAAAATGAAGTAGAATAAAACTTCCCAAACAAAAGGGTTAAATGAAAATTTAGCCCTTTCTTTTTTATTTTAAATCAACTCGTTAATCCGTGAATCAGCAACTTTCTTTACCTATTCATCAAATTGATGATGAAACGCTTGAGAATTTTTATAGCGATAATAATGCATTATTGCTCAATTCTTTGCGTCAAAATATGACTGATTTACAGCAACAATTCTTCTACCTTTGGGGAAACCAAAGCGTCGGAAAAACCCATTTTCTACGCGCACTCTGTAATGAATATATTCAGCAACAACGAAGTGCGATTTATGTTCCATTGAGCAAATCACAATATTTCTCCACTACGGTTTTTGAACATTTAGAACAGCAAGAGTTGGTTTGTTTAGATGACTTGCAAGCGGTTATTGGAAATTCAGAATGGGAAATAGCCTTATTTGATCTCTTTAATCGTATCAAAGCCAATGGCAAAACCTTATTGGTTGTCAGTGCAGATCAATCTCCAACTGCTCTCCCCGTTAAATTACCGGATCTGGCTTCTCGTTTAAAATGGGGAGAAAGTTATCAATTGATTCCACTCAGCGATGAACAAAAATTTGCAGTATTGAAACAGAATGCCCATCAACGAGGTATCATACTTTCAGATGATACTGTCAATTTTATATTCACGCGTTTAGATCGTGATATGGCGACACTAAAAGAAGCATTAGTGAAACTCGATGAAGCCTCACTACAAGCAAAACGAAATCTGACGATTCCTTTTGTAAAATCGATTTTAGGCTTATAAACAAGCAAAAAAATAACCGCACTTTTTCAAGCGCGGTTATTTTTTCTTTATTTAATTACCAGCAATGGTGGCAATAACCAAATGCAGGCATAATCGCTACAGGATAGCGAGAATAGCCAGTTGATTTTGGACGATGATCGCTTGCATTCACTTCATTTGGAACGCTATCTCTTTGTGCGACTCTCGCTTTTTCTCGAGCAGTAACAGTATTACCACTTGTTACTCGAGAATTATAATCTTGTACAGTATTCATATCATACGCAGCAGCGCCATTACCAATACTTGAAGCTTCCTGAGGTGCAGTACATGCAGTTAAAACAGCTAATGCTGCAATAGAGATTAATTTTTTCATAACGCTACCTTTTATCACAAACTACTTTATTAAGTGTTTCTCTGCCTTCTTTAATCCGAGCATTGGCTTTTTTTCTAATGTTCGGGTCCTCATTTTGCTCAATGTATTTTGCTACATTCGCATTTCTGATTGCATAAACAGGCACATACTGTGAATGTTTTGTCTCGCCTTTTTTATAAATCGTTGCACCTAACACACTGCCATAATATTCGCTGGCATCATTAGGTTTAATGTAATAATTACTGGTGTTAGTAACATCTACGCCATCATCACTTTTAAAGCCACTACAAATCCCTGCGGGTGAAAGAAACGTTGTTTTTGATGCCGCCGTTTCGTTAAATTTATATACTTCAAATTCAACGCTATTGGCCAACTCTTCCATATCTTTTTCAGATTTAGGATCTAAACTTCGCTGTCCTTTTCCATCAATATATTTCACGGTTTCAGAAACATTACTTTCAGAAACATTGACTGAAAGATTATTTTCAGGTGATTTTACTTTTGTTGCATATACAACACTACTACCTTCGGCTAAAACAGCTGATGATGCCAAAATACAAAATGAGTAAATCCCAATTTTTTTCTTAATATGACTCATAATACTAATGTGATTCCCTAAGCTAATAATTGTTCTCGTATAATTCAATTGGTAAATAATCCGGGTCTCGGAAGAAAGTGTACTTCATTCCCGTTAATTCATCAACCCGAATTGGTTCACAAGAAACCTCTTTTCCTAAAAGATAAGCAACGTATTCATCAATATTTTCTACTTTGAATGCCAAATGCCGTAAACCACAGGCTTCTGGATTGGTGAGTCTTTGAGGCGGATTTGGAAATGAAAACAACTCGATTTGGCTCCCATCAGGAAAACTTAAATCTAATTTATAACTATCTCGTTCCGCCCGATAAGTTTCATTTAGCTGTTTTGCCCCTAAAATCTCCATATAAAAATGCTTCGAACGTGCATAGTTCGAAGCAATAATCGCAATATGGTGAAAACCTAATAATTGAGGTTTCATTATTTCTCCGGAGTGACACTTTTTGCTTTTTCTTCTTCCTGTAAAGCAAGGGCATCACGTGCAGCACGAATACTCTTTTCAAGCATTGGCACGCGAGGATCATCTGGTTCCAATAAACGTAACATCATTGCCCAGGTCACTGCCGCCATTTTATAATCCTCACCTTCAAAATAACTGAAAGCCAGTAAACTTAATGCTTCAGGATTAGAATGATCTTGACGAATAATCTCACGTAAAAGCTGATTACCTTTCAGTTTATCCGTTTGATCTTCAGAAGACATTAACATACGCGCATAAGAAAGTTTATAATCTAAATTATCTGGCTCAAGCTTATTCGCTTGTTGGTAACTATCAAAGGCTAATTTTCCATTACCTAAATTCATCCCTACCTGACCTAACAACCACCATTTTTTAGCATCCTTTGGAGTTTTTTGTAAATCCAAACGAAGTGCGGTCGAAAATTGTTGCATTTCTGCATCCGTCATTGGGTTTGTGTCTTCTTCTTTGATTCGTTCAAAGAAATAAGGTAATTTTGCCAATGTTTTTTCCATCATATCTTCGGCTTTCCAAGATCCCAAAGGGAAATAAGCCCCGCCGGCAATAATGGCCAAACCTAATAAACCAGAAACAAACCACAACTTACCGTAATTTTTGGCATTTTTATCGATGGTTTGGGTCTCTTGTTGAGGAATATCTTCCAATAATGTTTTTTGTAGCTCTTGTTTAAGTTGTTCAACGTTCTCTACTAAGCCTTGCTGATTATCTTGCTCAATCTCTTTTAAGCGAGAAAAATACAGTGCCTTATTTAACTCATCACGCTTTTTATCTTCTTTTGCTTTAACAGAACGCAACAAGGGATAAAAACAAATCAATGCCACCACTAAAGTGAGCACAATAATACTTAATGCAAAATTCATTATTTATCCTTTTCTTTGAGTAAAGCCGATAAACGTGCATTCTCTTCGTCATCTAAAATCGCGTCAGAATTGACCGTACTTGGGCTTTTTGATTTACGTTTAAATACAAATAAAATGCCAATCAACACTAATAAAATTGGGGCAATCCATAATACGATTGTTGATGTCGTCATTGGTGGATCATAAGTCACAAAATTGCCATAACGTTGAATCATATAATCGACAACTTCACTTCGTTTTTTACCTTCTTGTAACAACTCAAACACTTTGCCACGCATATCTACCGCAATAGTTGCATTCGAATCGGCAATATTGTTATTTTGACATTGTGGACAACGTAATTCTTGTGTTAATTGATGATAGTCCTTTTCTTGTTCTGGTGAGGCAAAATTCAATGCATCAATAGAAGCTGTCGCCGAGATACTCACAAAAAGTGCGGTTAAAAAAAGCCATGATTTTTTCATTATGGTTTCTCCGCGAGTTTGTCATAAATCGGTTTTAAGGTCTCATTCCAAACGCGTTCATTCACATCACCTGCTAAGCGATAATGAATCACACCTTTACCATCAACGATAAATGTTTCCGGTGCGCCATAAACACCCAAATCTAACGCAAAAGAACCTTTTTCATCTTTAAGCACAAGACTATAAGGATTGCCCAAATCTTTCAGCCATTTTACAGCTTTTGGTGATTCATCTTTATAGTCGATACCAATGATTGTGACACCTTGTTTAGCCAATTGATTCAAGTATTGATGCTCGGCATAACAAGTTGGACACCAAGTTGCCCACACATTTAAGAGAATCGGTCTATCTTGTTGGAAAATTTCATTACCGTAGATTTTATTTTCCAATAAATCCGTTAATGTTTTCTGTGGCACAGGTTTTCCCACAAGCGCAGATTCTAACGCTTTTGGATCATCACCTTGCGCGTTACGTCCTAACTGAACTAAAAAAGCAGCAGCCACGGCAAGAAAAATAATAAGTGGGATAAGTAATTTTTTATTCATAACACTATCAATTTCACATCTATTTCACATCTATTTCTAAGGGCATACGCCCCTTATTACAATTAAGACTGTTTAACTAATCGACTAAAACGATAACGACGGTCAAACATACAGAGCAAGCCACCTAATGCCATAAACAATCCGCCAATCCAAATCCAACGGATAAATGGTTTATAGTAAAGACGTAGTGCCCATGAGTTATCATCTATTTTTTCACCTAAAGCGACATAAAGATCGCGAGTAAAGCCCCAATTAATTGCCGCTTCCGTCATTGGCATTTTACTGACGGTATAAAAACGTTTTTCAGCAAATAATGTTGCTTCTGGTTTACCCGCTTTTGAAATGTCGATTTGTGCTTTACCGCCCATATAGTTAGGACCATTTGCATCACTCACGCCAGCAAATTTAAAGTCATAATTAGCAATCTGCACTGTATCACCCACAGCCATTCGCACATCACGTTCTACACTGAAGTTTTGGCTAAAGGCAATTCCCCAAACGGTCATCGCTACACCAAGGTGAGCTAAAATCATTCCCCAATGGGAACGAGAAAGTTTAGTGATACCTTTAAAGAAAGATTCGCGGTGTGTTGCCCGTTGTTTCATTTCGTAGAGACTCAGTAACACAATAATGACGGACATCATGGTGCCAAGCACAACACTAACAGTGAGTTTATTTTGTAAGAAATACGGTAAAGCAAAACCTGCAATCGCCATCACAATGACACTCACAACAACCGGTGTACGAATTTCAGAGAACTGATCACGACGCCATTTGACTAACGGTCCAATACCCAGTAATAAGGCAAATGGGGTCATAATAATCAGGAACATTTGATCAAAGAACGGTGCACCGATCGAAATAGAGCCCAAACCTAATTGTTTGTGAACTAACGGCAATAACGTTCCTAAGAACACCACGCAAAGTGCGGTCATTAATAGGATGTTATTTAATAATAATAAAGTTTCACGAGAATAGCGTTCTGCATTATCACGTGAGCGAATTTGGTTGCCTTTGTAAGCATACAAGGTTAATGAGCCACCAATCACTACAACCAAATAAGCAAGAATATATAAACCACGTGTAGGATCTGAAGCAAAGGCATGTACTGACACTAAGATACCGGAACGAACTAAGAACGTACCCAGTAAGCAAAGTGAGAAAGCAAGGATTGCTAAAAGCACAGTCCAAGCTTTAAAAGAGCCACGTTTTTCAGTCACCGATAAAGAGTGGATTAATGCGGTTCCTGCAAGCCAAGGCATTAAAGAGGAGTTTTCTACAGGATCCCAGAACCACCAGCCACCCCAGCCTAGCTCATAATAGGCCCACCAAGAACCAAGCACGATCCCAAGTGTTAAAAAGACCCAAGCTGCTATCGTCCAAGGGCGAGACCATCTTGCCCAAGCAGAGTCTAATTTGCCCGTCATTAATGAGGCAATCGCAAAAGCAAAAGCCACAGAAAAACCAACATATCCCATATAAAGCAATGGAGGATGGAAAATTAAGCCTACATCTTGCAACATCGGGTTGAGTTCTCTGCCATCTACTGGGAAATCAGGGAATGTACGGGTAAATGGATTTGAGGTAAATAAAACGAAGAGTAAAAAGCCGATGCTAATAATCCCCATAATACCTAACACACGAGCTACGGCTTCTTGTGGCAAGTGTTTGCTAAATAAGGCTACGGCTGCGCCCCAAAGTGTTAATAACCAAATCCAAAGTAATAATGAGCCCTCATGTGAACCCCAAACGGCAGATAAACGATAATAAATCGGTAAGCTACTGTTAGAGTTATTCACCACATATTGCACACTAAAATCATTGACAGCAAAGAGGTAGAACAATGCAGCAAACGCAATGGTTAAAGTAAAAAATAAACCATAAGTCATTGGACGAGCCAATGACATAAGTTGAGAATGACCTTTTTCAGCCCCCCATAATGGGAAAATAGCTAAAAAGAATGAAACGGCAAGGCTTAAAGCAAGCGCATAATTTCCTAATTCAGCAATCATTAGCGACCTTCTTGCGATTTTTGCTGGGTTTCTTTATAACGACGATCGGCTTCACTCTCGCCTTTTAGTTCTGCCCCCATTGGTTTATGCATTTTCTGCATTTTCTCACCTAATTCTGGTGGCACATAATTTTCATCATGTTTAGCAAGCACTTCTGTTGCTTCTAATAAGGTTGGTTCCTTTAACACACCTTGCGCAACAATACCCTGTCCCTCACGGAAAAGATCCGGCAGAATACCTTCGTATTCAACTGTAATTGATGGACCAATATCATTGACATCAAAGCGAACTTTAAGACTTTTCGGATCTCGACTA
Organism: Parahaemophilus parainfluenzae; assembly: GCA_959020685.1. Lineage (GTDB taxonomy): Bacteria > Pseudomonadota > Gammaproteobacteria > Enterobacterales > Pasteurellaceae > Haemophilus_D > Haemophilus_D parainfluenzae_T. Next base: position 8,722 of record CAUETL010000011.1, read on the forward strand.
ACAGAGCCTTCGACCACCATACCACCGACACGAATACGTTGCCCAACTTCAGGTTTTTGATCAGGATTTCCATCTTTCCCTTCTACGACTTCCGAAGGTGTATAAAACAAATCAATATTTTGGCGAAGCGCATAAAGCACCAAACCTGTTGCAATCGAAATACCTAAAATCACAAAGATGATGATCGAAAGTCTTGATTTACGTCTTGGATTCATAGCGTATTTCCTTTATTTGCTTGGTTTAAACGGGCTTCACGTTGTTGCTCGCGTAACACTTCTTTTAACACCGCTTTACGCCCCTTGACGCTTTGTATCGCCAAAATGATCATTGCCACGAGGCTAATGCCATAGGAAAGCCACACATAAAAACCGTAGCCTCCCATATTGATAAAATCACTCCAACTTTGGAAAAACATTTTCCGCTCCCTAAAATAAAAATAAAAAACTATTTCAGCTTACTTGCTAACTCTTTTACCCATGGGCGTTTGCAGTCTTCTTTTAGCAATTCAACGCGGTAACGCACAAGCGTAAACCAAATGGATAAAAATAAAAATCCCAAAATACATAAAATCAGTGGAATTAACATTGGCGTTGCAATTGAAGGTTTTTCAAACTTCGTGATACTTGCCCCTTGGTGTAAAGTATTCCACCACTCTACGGAAAAGTGAATAATTGGTAAATTCACTACGCCAACAATACACAAGATTCCCGCTGATTTTGCGCCCACCGCACGATCAGAAAATGCAGAATAAAGGGCTAATACACCGATATATAAGAAGAAAAGAATGAGTTCTGCGGTTAAACGCGCATCCCACACCCACCAGGTTCCCCACATCGGTTTACCCCAAATTGCGCCTGTGACTAACGCGATAAAGGTAAACATCGCACCAATTGGCGCCATAGCAACCATCGAAAGATGTGCAGCTTTAATTTGCCAAACTAACGCAATAATCGCCGCAATCGCCATCGAGCCATATACGCCCATTGACCAAATCGCCGCCGGCACATGCACATACATAATTCGGAAACTATTGCCTTGCTGATAATCTGCCGGCGCATAAGCTAAACCCCAAACGATTCCAACAGCCAATAATAAAACCGCAATCACACCAAAAAATGGACTTAATTTGCCACATAAATGATATTGGGTTTCATGTTTTGCGTAAGGATGTAACCACTTCCACATAAAAGATCCTTAATTCAAAAAATAAAAAACAGTTAAAAATCTGACCGCACTTTCACCGCCATGATGATTAATTATCTAAACTAATTCGTAGTGCAGCGGCAATAGCAAAAGGCGACAACGTTATCGCACCAGCCAAAATTGCACCTAAAATAGCAAGCTGTCCACCATAAGGGAGATTTAACGTAGCGGCATCTAAAATTGCTGAAGCAAAAATTAAAACTGGAATGAATAATGGTACCACAAGTAAACTCAGCAATACGCCACCTTTACGCAACCCCACCGTCAATGCCACACCAATTGCGCCAATGCAGCTTAAAATCGGTGTGCCCACTAAGAGTGTAAGCACCAATGCCCACCAAATATTCACTTCCAACGAAAGCAATAAAGCCGCAATAGGTGAAAGTAAAATCAACGGCAAACCTGTTAATAACCAGTGTGCAACAACTTTTGCAAGTGCCGTTAGCGCTAAAGGTTGAGCCGTAAGCATCAATTGTTCTAAAGAGCCATCAATAAAGTCATCTCGGAATAAGCGTTCAAAAGACAGCAACGCAGAAAGCAATGCCGCCACCCAAGCAACCCCAGGTGCAATTCGAGAAAGGAGTTTAGGATCCGGCCCAATCACCAATGGAAACAGCGTGATGACGATCAAAAAGAACCAAAGCGGGTTCAATATTTCCGCTTGTTTACGGGTCGCAATCTTCAGCTCACGCTTTATAATCTGTAAAAATATCATAAAAATCTAAGAGTTATATTTATAATCAGCAAGATTGATTTTTTTCAATAACGTACTTGGCACTTCTTGGTGGCTCGTTAAAATCACCATTCCACCTTTTTTAGCATGATTTTCAAAAAGTGCGGTCAAAACTTCAACCCCTTTTTTGTCTATTGCTGTAAAAGGTTCATCCAAAATCCAAAGTGGTGCTTCCGAGATCCATAATCTCGCCAAGGCAATGCGCTTTTGCTGACCAGCTGAAAGTTGGGCAGCCGGTAAATCTTCACGCCCAAGTAAGCCTGCAGTTTCAAGTACATCCCATAAAATATCAGTGCCTTGCTGACTTTGACTAATCTGCTGATAAAATTTTAAATTTTCCCATGCCGTTAATTCAGGCTTTACGCCAGAATGGTGGCCGAGATAAAGTAGCTGATGATGGTATTCTTCGCGTTGCTTTGTAATCTCGTCTGAATTCCACCGCACTTTACCTTCTACAGGCTGTGCAAGGCCAGCTAAAATCCGCAATAAACTTGTTTTACCGATACCATTGTGCCCTTCAATTTGCACGAAATCACCACTTTGAAATTGCAGTGAAAGATCAGTGAACAATACGCGATCGCCCCGTTGGCACGCCAATTGTTCTAATTGAAGTTGATGAGCAGGAAACATAGTCTCAGCCTTAAAAATAAAATCTTGTGAAAAATCAGCGGGTATTCTACCACAAGGGGAAATTTTGACGAGATTTTAAGGGCTAAAAGGCATAACTATTTAGAAGTAGATCGGTGTATTTATTGATTTAAAACAAACTAAATTTTCCTAGCTTTTTCATCAGATAATCAAATAATTAAAAGATTTACTGATCTAAATCAAATTTTCTGCTACTATTTAGTTACTTTTTGATGTTGTTTTATCAAAAACATTACCTTAACTTCATTTAAAAAAGGAACATATTATGTCTTATACTCTACCTGAATTAGGCTACGCTTATGATGCGTTAGAACCTCATTTTGATGCACAAACAATGGAAATTCACCACTCTAAACACCACCAAGCCTATGTAAATAATGCAAATGCAGTGTTAGAAACTTTACCTGCTGAATTTTCTGAAATGTGTGCAGGTCAATTAATCAGCCAATTAGATAAAATCCCAGCTGAAAAACGTACCGCGTTACGTAACAACGCAGGCGGTCACGCAAACCACAGCTTATTCTGGAAATCATTGAAAAAAGGCACCACTTTACAAGGTGATTTAAAAGCAGCTATCGAACGTGATTTCGGTTCTGTAGAAAACTTCAAAGCTGAATTTGAAAAAGCAGCAGCGACTCGTTTTGGTTCAGGTTGGGCATGGTTAGTGATTAACCAAGGTAAATTATCTGTTGTTTCTACCGCAAACCAAGATTCTCCATTAATGGGTAAAGAAATCGCAGGTTGTGAAGGTTTCCCACTATTAGGTTTAGATGTTTGGGAACACGCTTACTACTTGAAATTCCAAAACCGTCGTCCAGACTATATCAAAGAATTCTGGAACGTAGTGAACTGGGATTTCGTTGCAGAGCGTTTAGCTAAAAAATTAGCAAACTGCGGATGTTCAGCTAAATAATCGTTTCTCAAAATGTAAAAAATCGCCTTTATTAGGCGATTTTTTTATTGCTTAAATCCAGCGTCTGACTTTTTTCTTGTAAGCTAAATAAGACTCACCAAACTTCTTCTCTAGCCAGTATTCTTCAGGTTTAATTTGCCATTGTGTGATGAGATAAACAAAAAGAAAAACACCGATAAAACTGACCGCACTTTGCAAATAAACCGCCCATGCCACTAACAAACCCGCTAAGCTTAAATACATGGGATTACGGCTAAAACGATAAATACCATTTGCCACAAACACATCACTTTTTTCTAAGTGAATTGGATTGATATTCGCTTTACTCTTATAGAATTGCCAAAGGCTGAAAAAAGCGATGACAGAAGAAACCAATACAATCAAATAAACTGCTAACACATTGATTTCAAACGGATAATGATTTGGCAAATATGCCATACTAAGTGCGCAACCAATAAAAATAACGGGAGGCGGCACTATCGGTTTCTGAATCATCAGATCAAAAATCCAATAAAAAAGCCCGAGCAATCGGGCTAATTAAAATATTACAGATTATTTAATTTCATCTGCGCCATTTGTTTCTCTAACGGGTTACCGTTTTTCTGTGCATTCTCAAAGCTTGATTTAGCACCATTCACATCGCCTTTTGCGACTTGAATATCACCCGCTAAAAGATCTTTACGCGCACTAAAGCCTTGGCTTTTCACTTGATTTAGACTTGCTAATGCGGCATCAAATTGACCTTGCTGGAATTGCACGGCAGACAAACGAAGTGCTGCAAGAGACGTTAAGATATCATCTTGTGATTGAGCAATCGCTTGTTTCAAGCTGTTTTCAGCAGAGGCGTAATCTTGTTTTGCAACAAAACCTTTTGCTTCATCTAATAAACTAAATACCGCATAGCTGGTTTTATCATGTGCTTTCACAAATTCAGCCACTTTAGCTTGTTGTGCTGCAGCATCTTTGTTTGTGGTATAAACTAACGCATCATATTCAGCAGACGCTTGCATAATTTGATTGGCTTGATAAGACTGCCAATAACGCCAGCCCAACATCCCGCCTACACCAAGAATAAAAGCGGCAATAATGGTTTTGCCATTGTCTTTCCACCATTCTTTTAACTGGTTCAGTTCTTGTTCTTCTTCAATGGTATATGCCATTTTCCTATCCTTCTAAAATTAAAATTGGGCTTTCACGTGTTCAATTAAATTGGACACGTCAATGGTTTGTTGCTCTGCTGCGCCAAGTAAGTGTTTTACCACAACTTGATTATTTTGTACTTCACTTTCGCCAAGCACAAGAGCCAGAGTCGCACCAGATTTATCTGCGCGTTTAAATTGTTTTTTAAAGTTACCGCCACTGCAATGCAACATTGTGCTTAAGTGCGGTAATTCTGAGCGAAGTTTTTCAGCGAGTTGGAATGCGGCTAATGTTGTGCCTTCACCTTGATAAACAACGTAAATATCTACCGCACTTTTTACCGGAATCGATTTATTCACTTCTTGAACAAGCAACACTAAACGCTCTAAGCCCATTGCGAAACCTACACCACTTGTTGCGTGGCCACCAAGTTGTTCAACTAAGCCGTCATAGCGTCCACCACCACATACAGTACCTTGCGCACCTAATGCGGATGTCACCCATTCAAATACAGTTTTATTATAATAATCTAAACCACGAACCAATTTTGGGTTAATTTCATATTGAATACCAACCGCATCTAATAGACCGCATAGCTGCGCAAAGTGCTCTCGACTTTCATCATCTAAATAATCCAATAATTTTGGCGCGCCGTCCAATACGTCTTGTAATGCTTGATTTTTAGTATCCAAAATACGTAATGGATTTTTTACAAGACGTTCTTTCTCTTCTTCGCTCATTAAATCTTGGTGATTTTCTAAGAAGGCCACTAATGCAGAACGATAGTTTGCACGTGCTTCTAATGAACCAATCGAATTTAATTGAAGTGAAACATGTTGATCAATACCTAAGGCTTTCCACAAACGTGCCGTTAAAATAATTAACTCGGCATCAATTTCAGGGGTTGCGATACCAAATACTTCTACACCCGCTTGATGGAATTGACGATAACGACCTTTTTGCGGACGCTCATGGCGGAACATTGGTCCCATGTACCATAAACGTTGTTCATTGTTGTAAATCCAACCGTGTTCAATCGCAGCTCGCACGCACCCTGCAGTACCTTCAGGACGAAGTGTTAATTGCTCATCATTATCCCAAAATGTGTACATTTCTTTTGAGACGACATCTGTGACTTCACCGATTGCACGAGCAAATAATGGCGTACTTTCCACGATTGGCATACGCACTTCTGAATAGCCGTAGCTGCTTAAAATTTGGCGAACCTGCCCTTCAATCCATTGCCAAAGTGGAGATTCAGTTGGGGAACAGTCATTCATCCCACGAATTGCTTGAATATTTTTTGCCACGAGTTTTCCTTAAATAATTCGATTTTTTGGATCTTGTTGTGCAACTTTGGCACGAATTTTTGCTTCTAATTGGTCAATAATCGCGTCGTTATCAAAACGTTCTTTTTGACGCTCGCCATCTAAATAATAGCCACTTTTCTTATTACCACCGGTAACACCGAGGTCAGACACTAATGCTTCACCTGGGCCATTTACCACACAACCAATAATAGACACATCCATTGGGGTGATAATATCTTCTAAACGTTGTTCCAGTGCATTCACCGTGCCAATCACATCAAACTCTTGACGTGAGCAAGTTGGACAAGCAATAAAGTTAATCCCGCGAGAACGAATACGTAACGATTTCAAAATATCAAAACCAACTTTGATTTCTTCTACAGGATCGGCGGCTAAAGAGACACGCAAGGTATCACCAATACCTTCCGCTAACAACATACCTAAACCAATTGCAGATTTCACTGCTCCTGCACGTGCACCGCCCGCTTCCGTAATCCCTAAATGTAATGGTTGTTTAATGGCTTTTGCCAGTAAACGGTAAGATTCCACCGCAAGGAAGACATCGGATGCTTTTACGCTTACTTTAAATTGATCGAAGTTTAAACGATCTAAAATCTCAACATGGCGTAATGCTGATTCTAATAAGGCTTCTGGTGTTGGCTCACCAAATTTCTCTTGGATATCTTTTTCTAATGAGCCAGCATTAACACCAATACGGATAGGGATATTTTTATCGCGTGCGCAATCCACCACTGCACGAATACGATCTTCACGACCAATATTGCCTGGATTAATACGTAAGCAATCCACCCCATATTCAGCCACTTTTAACGCAATACGATAGTCAAAATGAATATCCGCTACTAATGGCACATTCACTTGCTGTTTAATGATTTTAAACGCTTCGGCGGCATCCATGGTAGGTACAGAAACACGCACGATATCTGCGCCGACACGTTCCAACGATTTAATCTGTGCAACGGTCGCCTCAACATCAGTTGTGCGAGTATTTGTCATGGATTGTACAGCAATCGGTGCATCACCACCGATTGGTACATTGCCCACATAAATTTTTGTCGATTCACGACGTTTGATAGTAGGTTTTACTGCAGACATTCTTTTGTAAATTATTCGTTAAGGTTTTGGTAATTTAAATTTAGCCACACGGCCATCAACGGTAAGCGGATACGCCTCGCCTTTATAAGTAATACGAACGTTACCCGGCGCACCAATAATCAATGCATAGTCATTACCATTAAAGGTTAAGACTTCGCCTTGTTTATATTCTTTTTGCGCTAAAACTTTACGATTTTGGTCTTTCACACTAATCCAGCTTGAATTTTTGGTAATCTCAATAACAAGATCGCCTTTTGCTGTGGTTGGCGCTTCAGAAATGGCTGGATTTTCAACCGCACTTTGAGCATCTGGTACGGTTGGCTCTGTTGTAGGTTCTGTGTTAGGTAAGGTTTGTTCCACAACAGGGGCTTGAACTTGTTCAACGGTAGGGGCCGAAGTTGCGCCAGTTGAAACTTCTGCGTTTACTGGTTGAACTTGATTCTCTTGAGTATTTGAAACAACAGGTTCAGCAGCATTATTTTTTGCTTCCGTTACAGGTGCTGTTTCATTATTTGACGTTAAAGGCTGGTTATTCACCGCGACTGGGATGTCATTCGAATGAGTAACCGGTACCTCTGCTGTTTTTTCTTTTTCAACGTAGGTTTGCACTAAATTATCACGTTCTTCGTTTGATTTTTGATAATTCTGCCACCACCATAAGCCTGTCATCCCAACAGCTGCGAGTAAAATAATGGTTGTAAGTGTGCCGACCCAGCGACTATGAGAAGAGTATTGGTTTACTGAACGCGTCGCGCGTGCATTTTTACTTAAATCGTTTTTGTATGCTTCACCAAAGGTTAAATGCGCCCATTCGCTCTCAGGAATACGTAAAAATTTTGTATAACTACGCACATATCCTTTCATAAAAGTTGATGGCACATTTTTTTGGACAAATTCATTATTTTCTAATTTTTCCAAAATGCTTGGGCGCAAAGAAATTGCCTTTGCCGCATCTTCCAGAGAAAGATTTAACGCTTCGCGAGCTTGACGAAGTTTATCCCCAAAGGAGATGTCTGTTTTTTCGGTTTGTTCAAGGATTGTATTCATAGGTATAAAAAAAGAAATAGCAATAAAAAACTAAATGCTAAATTTTAAAGTCGAAAGGGGCTTTTGGCAATGATTATTTGAGTGAACGGAGCTTTTCCGCTCTAGAAGGATCAACTTGACGCAATTTCTCCAACGCTTGTTGATAAACGTCGGTTTGTTTTCCGGCAAAAGCACAAAGTGCCATGTTTTCGTAGGTATCTGCTTGATGATAATAATTTGGTGCAGCGAGTGCCGCATTAAATTGTGAATAAGCTTGTTCAAACTCACCTTGCCCACATAGAAATGCACCAAAGTTGTTATACACATCGCCTTGCTTATCGTCTAACTTAATCGCCTGTAAATAAGCTTGCTTCGCTTTTTCCGTATCGCCTTGTAATTGATAAAAATGCGCAAGTGCCGAGTGCACAAGATAATAGCGTTCATCATGTTCAAAGGCTTTATCTAAGTTAAGTTTTGCTTGAACAAAATCCTCTTGTTGCAGATAGCCTAATGCCAATTCAACGCGCGCTTTTGCTGCTTGTTGTTTATTAAAATCAACAGAAGACTGAGAGACGCAAGCAGAAAAAACAAAAGGAAAAATGACCGCACTTAGAATGTTAATTGGGATTAATTTCATCTTATCACTCCTCTATCTTATCACTCTTAGCTAGACCATTTTCCCTTTACAAGTATTGCTATATTTAGCTTAGTTAACAGCTTTTACGTCAATACCTTCGCCAAACTTACGTTTCATTGCTGTACGTTTGGTTCGGTCGATAACATCCCCCGCCAGCTGACCACAAGCGGCATCAATATCATCACCACGGGTTTTACGCACAATCACCGTAAAGCCGTATTCCATTAAGGTTTTTTGGAAACGATCGACACGGCTATTTGAGCTTTTACCATAAGGCGCTTCTGGGAACGGGTTCCATGGGATCAAATTAATTTTACATGGGGTATTCTTTAATACTTTGGCTAATTGATGCGCATGCTCTGTGCCATCATTCACATGATCTAATAACACATATTCAATAGTCACTTTACCATGGTTAGCATTTGATACTTCTAAGTATCTATGCACCGAATCCATCAACATCTTGATGTTATATTTTTTATTGATCGGCATAATTTCATCGCGCAACTCATCGTTCGGTGCGTGAAGTGAAATCGCTAATGCCACATCAATCTTATCGCGCAGCATATCAAGTGCTGGCACGACACCAGAAGTAGATAACGTCACGCGTCTTTTCGATAACCCATACGCGAAATCATCCAGCATAATTTCCATCGCGGGTACAACATTGGCCACATTTAACAAAGGTTCACCCATGCCCATCATCACCACATTGGTAATCGGACGAACACCCGTCACACCAAAATTACCGATAATTTTTGATGCACGCCAAACCTGCCCAATAATTTCAGACACCGTTAAATTACGGTTAAAGCCTTGCTGTGCTGTCGAACAGAAAGTACAAGCTAACGCACAGCCTACTTGAGAAGAAACACAAAGTGTTGCGCGATCCGCTTCAGGAATATAGACCGTTTCAACTTGCTGTTCACCTACCTGCATCGCCCATTTAATAGTACCATCCGCAGAGCGTTGCTCAACCGCCACTTCTGGCGCTTTAATTTCAGCGACCGCTTTTAATTTTTCTCGTAATTTTTTATTAATATTGGTCATATTGTCGAAGTTATCTTCGCCAAAATGATAAATCCATTTCACTAATTGATCCGCACGAAATGGTTTCTCGCCTAATTCAGCAAAAAACTCACGCATCTGCTGACGCGTTAAATCCATTAAGTTAATCTTTTTTGTATTCGTTTCGGATGAAAGAGGTTGTTCTAACATAAAGCCTCGTTATTACACATTACGGCGATGATGTTACTCAGAATTGAGCAACAAAAAATTCGCATATTAAAAATGAGCCGAGATTTTACAGATTTACCGACGGATAAGCTAGCAGATTTGAAAAACAAAGAAAATTTTGACCGCACTTCTTTGCGATCGCTATCGCAAAAATCAAAAAAAACAAAAGAAAAAAGTGCGGTTAAAAAACTTTAAATTTTTTCTCTTTCACACATCCCAAACCCTTACAAAAACTGATAGAATACAAGCTTTGTTTTATTCTCTAAGTTGGCTATATTAAAAGATATGTTAAAAAAAGTGCTTTCTGTATTGTGTTTAGTGCCAGCAATGGCAACGGCACAATCTTATGTCGTGTATGATTTCACCCATGATCGCGTGCTCGAAAGTAGCTCACCGAATCATGTTCAACCTATCGCATCCGTCACCAAGTTAATGACTGCAAATGTGTTTCTTGAAAATAATCGAAACGCAAATTGTACTGCATCAATTACTGACGACGATTACGATTACATTAAAGGCACACATACAAAATTACCAAAATACACGCCGATTTCTTGTAATGAATTATTAAAAGCGATGCTTGTCCATTCTGACAACTATGCTGCTCACGCCCTTTCTCGCTCTGCAGGCATGAGCCGTTTGCAATTTATCCAAAAAATGAATGAGAAAGCGAGAGAATTAGGTATGCGCTCTACCCGCTTTTCAGATAGCTCAGGTTTATCTGACAGCAACATTTCAAGTGTGATGGATCTCGTAAAACTGGCTAAATACTCTCTTAACAAAGCACAAATCAAAAACCTATCGAATATGCCAAGCGCTTTCATTCAAGCTGGCGGACGTAGCGTTTTTGTTAAAAACACCAATAAATTAGTGCGTGAAGAAGTGTTTGATGCGGCAATTAATAAAACGGGTTATATTCGCGAATCTGGCTATAATTTAGTCTTTGTGAATAAAAATCCATGTAATCGCGCTACCATTGGGGTGATCAGTTTAAATAACCATTCATCTGCGTTTCGTACTAACTTTACTAAAGGAAAATTGGAACAATACGGTTGTATCGCAGGGCGTAGCATGCAAAACTTTACCGCTGATGAAGCCCAATACGAAGAAGCCTATGATGAAAGCGGCATGGATCGTCTAATACAGCAAGTTGGTGGTTAATTATTTGAAAAAAGAGCGGTCAATTTTGTATAAAATTTTCCGCTTTTTAATTTTAACCACCTATCGATTTGATAATTATTTTCATTTGAATGACCTTATAAAAAATGATATTATTCTGCAGAATGCTAATCAATCATTATTTTTAAGGAGATCTCATGAAGCATTTATTTAAAAGCCTATCTGTTATCGCTCTAGGTTTGGCTGCTTTACAAGCCGAAGCGAAATTTAAAGTAGTAACCACATTTACTGTGATTCAGGATATCGCACAAAATGTTGCGGGCGATGCTGCGACGGTAGAATCTATCACCAAACCTGGTGCAGAAATTCATGAGTATGAACCAACCCCTAAAGATATTGTAAAAGCTCAATCTGCTGATTTAATTTTATGGAACGGATTAAATTTAGAGCGTTGGTTTGAGCGTTTCTTCCAAAATATCAAAGACAAACCAGCTGTTGTGGTAACCGAAGGCATCACGCCACTTTCTATTTATGAAGGCCCTTATAAAGATGCACCTAACCCACACGCTTGGATGTCGCCATCTAATGCGTTGATTTATGTCGAAAATATTAAAAATGCATTAGTTAAATACGATCCGCAAAATGCTGATACTTATCAAAAAAATGCAGCAGCGTATGCAGAAAAAATCAAACAGCTCGATAAACCTTTACGTGAAAAACTCTCAAAAATTCCTGCCGACCAACGTTGGTTAGTGACCAGTGAAGGCGCCTTTAGTTATTTAGCAAAAGATTATGATCTCAAAGAAGGCTATTTATGGCCAATTAACGCTGAACAACAAGGTACGCCTCAACAAGTGCGTAAACTTATCGATTTAGTGAAAAAAAATCACATTCCAGTGGTATTTAGTGAAAGTACCGTGTCAGCCAAACCTGCTCAACAGGTAGCGAAAGAAAGCGGTGCTAAGTACGGCGGCGTGCTTTATGTAGATTCTCTTTCTGCCGCTGACGGTCCTGTACCAACTTATATTGACTTACTGAATGTCACTGTATCCACCATAGTCAAAGGATTTGAAAAATAATGACCGCACTTTCACTTTCCGCTTCGATTTCCGTTAATGATGTAACTGTGCGTTACAACAACGGGCACACTGCAATTTATGATGTTGCCTTTGCATTACAAGGGGGAACCATCTGTGCTCTTGTCGGCGTAAATGGGAGCGGAAAATCAACGCTATTCAAAAGTATCATGGGCTTAATTAAACCACAGCAAGGCAATATTGCGCTTTGTGGTTTGCCAATTAATCGAGCATTGAAACAAAATTTGGTTGCCTATGTGCCGCAAGCGGAAGAAGTCGATTGGCAATTTCCAGTCTCCGTTTATGATGTTGTCATGATGGGGCGTTATGGCTATATGAACTTTTTGCGTATTCCAAAAGCGGAAGATAAACAAAAAGTGCTCGAAGCGATGCAACGAGTAAACATCGAGCATTTAGCTGAACGACAAATCGGCGAGCTTTCTGGTGGACAGAAAAAACGCGTATTTTTAGCTCGCGCGTTAGCACAACAAAGTAAAATTATCTTACTCGATGAACCTTTTACAGGTGTGGATGTTAAAACTGAGAATGCCATTGTGGAACTCCTTCGCCAATTACGTGCTGAAGGCCATTTAATTTTAGTTTCTACCCACAACTTGGGTTCTGTACCAGACTTCTGTGACCAAGTGGTGATGATTAACCGTACTGTGATTGCAGCGGGTAAAACAGAAGATACATTTAATCAGCATAATTTGGAAAAAGTCTTTGGTGGTGTATTACGACACATCAAATTATTGGGTGAAGATCTGCATAATGATGAAGATAAACGTGCAGTCACCGTGCTTACGGATGATGAACGCCCAGTTGTCTTCTATGGCGAAACCAAAAATGATCCGCCCGCAACGGCTGTAAAATCTTGTCGTCTGCCTCCGTCTGACAAGGAATAAGCTATGCTTGAATATTTACTGGAACCTTTCTCCTATGAATATATGCAAAAAGCCATGTGGATAAGTACCGCAGTCGGTGGCATTTGTGCCTTTCTTTCTGCCTATTTAATGTTGAAAGGTTGGTCATTAATTGGTGATGCGCTTTCTCATTCCGTGGTTCCAGGTGTGGCGATAGCTTATGCCTTTTCACTCCCCTATGCTTTAGGTGCTTTTTTTGCCGGCATTTTGGCCGCACTTTCCATTTTATGGATCAAATCTATTTCTAAACTCAAAGAAGATGCTGTTATCGGCTTTATTTTCAGTACCTTTTTTGCCTTAGGTTTACTGATTATTTCCTTGAATCCAACCTCGATAAATGTGCAAAACATCATTCTCGGTAATATCCTCGGGATTGCCGATGAAGATATTTATCAAGTAGCCATCATTATGTTGATTTGCTTGGTCTTATTGCTTATTTTTTGGAAGGATCTGTTACTGATTTTCTTTGATGAAACACAAGCGATTACAGTAGGATTATCGCCTTTATTTTACAAAGTCCTCTTTTTTACTCTCTTGAGTGCTTGTGTTGTTGCTGCATTACATAATGTCGGGGCTATTTTAGTGATTGCGATGGTAATCACACCTGGCGCAACCTCCTATTTACTTACTGACAAGTTCAAAACTCTTATCAAAATTGCCGTAGCATTAGGCGCAATCACTGGTTTCGTCGGTGTCTATTTAAGCTATTATCTCGATGGCGCAACAGGTGGTGTCATCGTAACATTACAAACCTCGTTATTTTTATTGGCTTTTCTATTCT
>CAUETL010000012.1:0-22261 GCA_959020685.1 Parahaemophilus parainfluenzae
TAAAAATAAACCGCACTTTAGTTACCAAATCAAAGTGCGGTTATTTTTTACATGGTTTTGAAGAAACTTACGGCGATAACCGCTCTCTCTCCCATTTTCCATCATTGAATAAATAACAAATTCTGTCATGTAAACGACTTGGACGACCTTGCCAGAATTCGATGCGATCAGGAATCACAAGATAACCGCCCCAATGTGGTGGACGAGGCACGTTCAATGGGTGTTTTGCTGCAATCAGAGCAGCTTTTGCTAATAAAGATTTGTGACTAGAAATGACCGCACTTTGCTCGCTGGCCCAAGCGCCAATTCGGCTGGTGTAAGGGCGCGTTGCAAAATATTCATCTGATTGTTCAGGCGAGATTTTTTCAGCTTTACCCTCAATACGAACAGAACGTTCTAATTCAGGCCAAAAGAATGTTAGGGCAACGAAAGGATTATGCTCTATGGAGCGACCTTTTCGGCTGTGATAATTTGTGAAAAAGACAAAGCCTTGTTCGTTCACTTCTTTTAACAGTACCATTCGACTTGTTGGTCGACCGTCTTCATTGACTGTCGCAACATTAACACCTGTCGGCTCATTGACTTTAGCCGTAATCGCTTCGTTGAGCCATTTTTCAAATTGTTTTATGGGATTGGGATCGCAATCATGCTGAGAAAGCGCCTGTTTGCAATAATCCTCACGAATATCATGTAAGTCCATTTTCTTTCTCCTTTTGCTTGAAAACAAAAAGCCCTTGCAACTGCAAGGGCTAGTATAGTCCGTTAATTATTTACCATCAACACTCACGCCATAAAACGCATCATAGCCAAATGGGCTTTGTACGTAGCCTTTTACGCGAGGGCTAAGTGGTGCGAAGCCCACAGAGTGCGCCACTGGAATCCATGGCGCTTGCTCATGGAAAATCACTTGTGCTTTTTTATAAAGTGCCGCACGCTCATCTTTATTGGTTAAGCCAATCGCTTTATCTAATAAGGCATCAAATTCTGCATTTTTGAAACGAGCAAAGTTTGAGTTGCCAGCGTTAGCACTTGCAAGTAACGGAGAAAGGAAGTTATCCGGATCACCGTTATCGCCTGACCAACCAAAGATACCCGCCGTTAATTCACCTGCTTTAGCACGTTTTTGATAGTCAGCCCATTCAAACGTGACTGGATTTGCTTTTACGCCCACTTTCGCCCAGTCTGCCATCACAAGTTCAGCCATACGTTTTGGATTTGGGTTAGACGCACGTACCACTGGTTGAATCCAGAAGTCCGTTTCAAAACCGTTTGGATAACCTGCTTCTGCTAAAAGCTGTTTCGCTTTCTCTGGATCATACGGATAATCTTGGATTTCGTCGTTATAGCTCCAAATTGTTGGCGGTAGTGGGTTTTTCGCTGCAGTGCCTGCACCTTGATAAACCGCTTCAATAATCGCTTTTTTGTCCACCGCATAGTTCAATGCTTGGCGCACTTTCACGTTATCAAACGGTGCTTTCTCTGTATTGAATGCGATATATGCTACGTTCAAACCTTTTTGTTCCAAAAGCTGTACTTTTGGATCGGTTTTCATTTTGGCTAAATCCGCCACGTTCGGGAAGAGAATTAAATCACAAGATCCCGCTTGTAACTTCGCATAACGCGTCGTCGCATCAGGCACAATGCTGATGACTAAACGGTCAAGCGGTGTGCGACCTTTCCAATAGGTTTCATTCGCCACATATTGTGCCGCTTGGTCAGTTTTGTAATCCACAAAAATAAACGGACCTGTACCTACCGGCTTGTTATCGATCGTTTCTGGTTTACCCGCTTTCAACATCGCATCAGCATATTCAGCTGAGTAAATAGAGATAAAGTCCATACCCAAGCTTGCTAAGAAAGTCGCATCTTTCTTATTCAAGGTGATACGAACGGTGTTGTCGTCTATTTTCTCAACTGATTTCAATAAATCTGGGAATTTCATCGCTTTGAAATACGGATAAGTCCCTTTTGATACATTGTGGTAAGGGTGGTTAGGATCTAACTGACGTTGGAAAGAAAAGATCACATCATCCGCATTAAAATCACGTGTTGGCGTAAATTCTTTTGTCGTATGGAATTTCACCCCTTTACGTAAATGGAACGTATAAGTTAAACCATCATCACTGATCTCCCAGCTTTCAGCCAAGGCTGGCTCAAGGTCAGTTGAACCTTTTTTGAATTCAACCAAGCGGTTATACACTTGTTGTGAACTTGCATTGTAAGATGTACCTTCCATTACTAATGCAGGGCTAAAGCTAAGTGGTGCTTTTGCTGTACAGTACACAAATGTGTTATTTCCTGAAGGTTTTGCTGTTTCTGCTTTCGCATTTTCTTTTGCAGCAGAACCAGATTGATCACAAGCCGCTAAAAACAAACTTGCTGCAATAAGAGTTAAGGTCGCTTTTAATTTCATAAGTTTTCCTTCTTTAATCGGGTGAAAGACCCAAACATGAATATAAAATTTTACCTAAGATATAAGCAAATCAAACTTTTACGAAATAAGAAAAAGATCTTTCTTATAACTAATTAGACTAAGACATTTAATATTAGCGTTTTTTCCGCAAATGATCCCCATCTGTTTTGTGCAAATAGCTCAATATCCAAACTAATGCGATCGCAAAAACAGAAGTGGTCAGAAATGTATAACTGAAAGCATGTTGTAAGGCTTCACCTTCATTACCAATAAGTTGACGGTATAACGTCAAAATAATAGATGCCACTGCAATACCAAATCCGATACCCACTTGTTGCACAATGCTCAGCACCGTTGAGCCTACACCGCTTTGTGCCTGTGATAGGTCACCAACGGTAAGCGTATTAATTGAGGTAAAAATCATCGACATACAGGCACCGTACCACATTAGATTACATATAATCCACGTCGTTGATGATGAGGTATCAAGCCATGACATGGAAACCGTTGAACCTGCCATTAAAAGTGACGATAAAATTAGCGTGGTTTTATAACCTAGCATATTTAAAATATGCCCAATAAAGCGTTTAAATACGACAGACATTAGTGCAATGGGTGCAAGCAACCAGCCTGACTCTTCAGCTGAATAGCCAAAGGAAAGTTGGAACATTAATGGCAATAAGAAAGGTACAGCCGAACCGGAAAGGCGAATAAAGATATTGGCTGCAATACCTAATCGGAATGTTCTTGTATTGAAAAGAGATAGAGGCAAAATGGCACGTTCATTACCTTTCGCATAAAAATAATAGGCCACCAATAATGCCATGCCAATCGCTAATGCACTGTATGTAGTTATGCGATCACTATGACTTTCACCGAGTAAATCAAGTCCGAGCGTTAAACCGACTAAACCAAATGCAAAGAGTAAAAAGCCTGTCCAGTCTAACTTACTCGCATTGCCCTTATGATTTCCCATCACTTTAGCCGCCGCCCAGAAGCCTAACATACCAATAGGAATATTGATTAAGAAAATCCAATGCCATGACGTATGCACCACAAGCCAACCGCCTAAAATCGGGCCAAGAATCGGGCCGATGAGTCCTGCTGTTGCCATTAAATTCCAGGCATTAATTAATTGATTTTTCGGTACCGTTTGAATAATGGCAAGACGGGCAACGGGCATCATAAATGCCCCGCCAATACCTTGGATAATTCGTGCGAGCACAAGAGTCTCAAGAGAGGTTGACATCGCACAAGCGACTGAACCGAATACAAAGGTAAAAACAGCTGAACGGAAAACCGTAAGCGTACCAAATTTCGCTGCCGCCCAAGCAGTTAAAGGAATAAATAAGGCAACGGCAAGAGAATAGGCGATAATCGCCATTTGCATTTCAAAGACAGGGGTTTGCAGATCTGTTGCAATAGTGGGTAAGGCAGTATTTAAAATGGTCGCATCCAAACTTTGCATAAACAAAGCCATAGAAGCCACCCAAGCCAGCCCTTTATAATGCTGACGTTCTATTACTGCGTCTTTTTCCACCATTGATAAATAAACTCAGCGATTTGTTCAATGTGATTAATATCTAATAAAGTGCGGTCAGTTTCAAGTGAATAATCTGTTGCTAAAGCCAACACGTTTTCATCTAATTCCGGCAACGGTTTTGTCATCTCTTGTCGATGCAATAGAATCTTTGGAATAGGTTCTTGTTTAAATCCTTCCACCAAAACTAAATCCGTTAAATGACGATCAAATTGTTGGCTTAAATAGGCTAATGAAACCGGCTCTTGAGGGGTTTCTGTCATCAATGCCCAACGATTATCACAAGCCATGATAACTTGCGCAGAACCTGCCTCTTTCATGCGCCAACTGTCTTTTCCTTCTTTATCCACATGAGCATTGTGATGGCTATGTTTAATGACTGAAACACGTAAACCTTTTTTAATTAATTGAGGAAGCAATTTTTCCAGCAATGTGGTTTTGCCACTACCGCTGTAACCCGTGATGCCAAGAAGGGGAAGGGGATTATTCATTGTAAAAACCTTAAGAAAAATGACCGCACTTGATAAAACAAAACCCCGCAGGACGGGGTTTAGCTATCTAAATCCATTAGGTGAAGAGAGTATAGCAAGGGGAAACAAAATAGCAACTTTCTCACTGCTACTGAATTATTTTAGGAATGTTACACCTTGCACAATTCGTTTCGCTGCGGCAATTGGAAGCTGTCCGATAAAGGTTATTTCTTTATCGCCCATGACTTCACTGTAAATCGTGTAAGCCCCTTGTTTCCACGTGTTTTCTTTTGCAGAGGTGCTATCAGCTTTATTGATATAAAGTGTAAAAGTGAAAAGACCATCACTAAATAACGCATTTTCAATCACTTCACCATCTATCACATCTTGATTCTGGCGAATTAAATCAAACCCTTGCGGTAACCAATCAGTTTTCCAATTGATTGAAAGGGATGACTCTTGTTTTCCTTCATTTAAAAGTGGCGGCACTGACACCTTATTAAGGTAATCTGTTAAACCACGTAGACGATCATCGATATATAACGTCACGACACGGAACTGATCAAGTAACTTGCCTTCTCGATCAAGCATATCACCACGCAATAACAAACCATTTTCTTCATCTAAGAAAACAAGGTATTGATAGCGAAAATCGTCTTTTGGCACAATACGAATGGTATCAACGAATCGGCCTGCAATTCGGTCTTTTCCAAGCTTAATAAAATCATAATTCTGACTCAGCTTGCTAAAATCAGTACGAATCACTGCCGGAAGCGCATCCACAATCTCACCACTGTTAATCGTGAAAGCACGTGAACCCGGCTGGAAATAGCTGACTAAATTACCGCGCTGGATGATTTCTTGCTGTTCACCATCTAATGTCACCAACTGCGCATACACTTTTTGCCCTTGCTTAATATGACGATAACGGAATGAGTCCATATTTGTTGGCGTAGTTTGCACAAAAGCAAGCTCATAGTTTAAATCTCGCATGGCTTGCGACATTTTATTTAATGACTGGATTGGCTCTTCTGCAAATGCCGTAAAAGGCAATAAGAATAAGCCTAAAAGTGCGGTTAATTTGAGAGACGTTTTTTTCATAAATAAATTGGTTTATCCAGAAAAAAATTCACCACGCCTAAGGTGGTGAATTATCGATTAATTGTAGTAATTATTTCGCTTGGTTGCTACCCACATTTAAGCTATCTGCATGCATACGACGCTGTAATTCATAGTTTTGCAACATCGTGCCAATTCGGCGATTTTTTTGCTCAACCTGCTCCGAAGTGGCTACATCTTTGGTCGGAGCGTTGTAACTCACTTCTTGAACAGAATTGTTAAATGGTAAGGTTTGTAAAACTGGGTTTTCAGGTGTAACCGAGGTGCTTTTTGCATTGAATGATTGCACACCCACTACTGCCACCAAACACACACCTGCAGCCACGGCAATTTGTGTCATTGGTGCAAAGAATGCTTTTAATTTTTGCACAAATGGTAAGCTGTCTGCTTCTTCTGGTGTTGGTTGAGAAACAGTAATCTCTACGTGTTTCACTTCTTCTAATTCAATTAAGTCTGCCATTTTCGCCGTAAAGTCAGCACCTAATAACACTGGTGACTCTTTACGCATAACCGATCTTACTGTGTGATATGCCGCCCAAGATTCTTGTGAATCTTTATCCTGACAGAGTTGTTCCGTCAACTCGGCACTGACTTCTTCTCCATCCATATAGGCTGAAAGTAACTCTTTTTGCATTTTATAAACTCCGACTTTATTTTAACGTTGCATAAGCGGTTGTATTTTGTTCTCAATCACTTCCCGAGCGCGGAAAATGCGAGAACGTACAGTGCCTACTGGGCAATCCATTATTTCTGCGATTTCTTCGTAACTTAACCCTTCAAGCTCACGCAAGGTAATCGCGGTTCTTAAATCTTCTGGCAAACTGTGAATGGTATCGAATACCACTTTTTCTAATTCGCTAGATAACATTTCATTTTCAGGGGTATCTACATCACGTAGATGGGTTCCCACATCATAGCTTTCGGCATCTTCAGCCAAAATATCTTCGCTCGGTGGACGGCGCCCCTGTGCCGTTAAGTAATTCTTTGCCGTATTAACGGCAATTCGATATAGCCAAGTGTAGAATGCACTATCGCCCCGAAAGGATTCAATGGAACGATAGGCCTTAATAAAGGATTCTTGTACAACATCTGGAATGTCGTTATGAGAAATGTAGCGGGTTAAAAGTCCGGCTACTTTATTTTGATAACGAGAAACCAATAAATTAAAGGCTTTTTTATCGCCTTGCTGCACTCTTTCTACCAAAGCCTGATCTGTTAGCTGTTCAGCCATATATCTCCTATGCTACGTCTAACACGCCTTCATATATTCAAGACAGCAAGCTATTGTTGCTTTATCAGACAGAGTTAAAATTGAAAAGTTCCTTATGTATAAAAAATTTCAAAAAAATTAACGGACATTCGTTTTCTGCACATCTTGGATATATTCAACCATCGCTTGTACTTCAGCATCGTCTGATTGACTGCCATTAAAAAACCACGAAAAAAGTTGTAAATCCGTGGCGGCAAGTAAACGAATAAAAATATCTTTTTTGTCGTCAGTCAGTTGGTCAAAATGCGCTTTATAAAAAGGCATGATGATTTTATCCAGCTCAAGCATGCCTCGACGACAATCCCATTCAATACGGAGTTTATTGTATTTATCCATAATTTCTCCCTAAATCATTGTAATTATACCTGATAAATGAAAAGTGCGGTTAAAAATTACCGCACTTTTTTAATCAAATAATTGGCTATTCTGTCGCCTTTGGTTTAATCACCGCGTAAACCACACCGGTTAATAATGCCCCTGTTGCAATTGCACCTAGGTAGAGTAATGGTTCAGAGACAAACGGAATCACAAATAAACCACCATGTGGTGCTTGCAGAGAAATATTTAATGCCATCGAAATAGCACCCGCAGTTGCACCACCAATCACCGAGCTAATAATCACACGTAATGGATCGGCTGCTACAAACGGCAATGCCCCTTCAGAGATAAAGCACAAGCCTAAGACAAAAGAAGCTTTACCTGCATCACGTTGATTACGGGTAAATTTACTGCGTGCAATCCAAGTTGCAATCGCCATCCCAATTGGTGGCACCATACCAGCTGCCATAGCAGCGGCCATTGGGGTGTGAACTTGAGAGGCCAACATTCCCACAGAGAACGTATAAGCTGCTTTGTTTACTGGACCGCCCATATCAATACACATCATAGCACCGATAATCCCACCCAATACCATCGCATTGACTTCACCCATGGATTTTAACCAATCGCTTAAGGTGGTCATAATTTGTGAAACCGGAGGGTTAATCACATAAATCATGGCAAGACCAACAATCAAGGTACCAAAGAGCGGGAGAATTAGAATCGGTTTTAAGGAAGTTAAACTTGCCGGCAATTTAATGGTTGCATTTAATCCTTTCACCACATAACCCGCTAAGAAACCGGCGATAATACCACCTAAAATCCCGGCACCTGCCGTGGTGGCTAGCATACCGCCAATAAGACCTACCGCAAGCCCCGGACGGTCTGCTATAGAAAAGGCCACATAGCCGGCAAATACTGCAATCATCAGATGGAATGCCGCTCCACCACCGATATCCATTAAGGCTTTTGGAATACCATGGAAAATCGTTTCATCTTTGAAGGCTTCAATACCAAACATAAAGGAAATCGCGATTAATAAACCACCGGCAACCACCAACGGCAACATGTGCGATACACCGGTCATCAAATGTTTATAGACGCCTTTTTTCTCGCCACTTTCTTCTGATTTAGCAGAAGATTTTGCTGCGCCACCTTCATAAATTTTCGCTTCTTTAAATGCCTTATCGAATTCCTGTGCCGTTTTCTTTAAAGCCAAACCGGTCGACGTACGATACATCGGTTTTCCTTGGAATTTATCTAACGGCACATCAATATCGGCCGCAACAAAGACTAAATCTGCTGCAGCAACTTCTTCAGGGGTAATTTCATTACCTGCACCCACTTGACCACGCGTTTCGACTTTTACCTGCCACCCTTGTTTTTTCGCATAAGTTTCAATGGCTTCAGCAGACATAAAGGTATGCGCAACCCCTGTCGGACAAGCTGTCACCGCGACAATATTTTTGACGCCAAAAATGCCACCAAAGCCAATCGCACTTTGAGTCGGTTGAACATAGTCCACTGCTTGATTGAGAGCATTCGTCAGCGTCACTTCTGGTGAGGCAATTACTGCGTCTTCATTAGCTAAAAATACTTTTTTGCCCACAAGATCAACAGAGTTTGGCAAAGTAGAACCGAAAACAATCACTAAATCCGCCTCTTTGGCTTGTTCAACCACAGTATGATTGGCTTTTTTCGCTACCTCGCTCAATGCTTGACGAAGTAAATAGGCTTTTGCCGCACCAATTTGCGGAGATTGAGTTAAAAACAAATTCATTACATTATCCTTCAATCACAGAAATTTTGACATTCGCCAGAATTGGCTCAAGCAAGGCGATATCACTCACGCCCACATTACTTTGTGAAACCGCAAAGGCGGAAACAGCACTCGCAAACGCTAAGGTTTCCGCTTGAGATAAGCCTTTTTCAATACCGTAAATTAAGCCAGCCACCATAGAATCGCCTGCGCCTACGGTGCTCACTACGTTTTCACATTTAGGTGGTTGAGCTTGAATCACAGCCTGTTCACTCAGCCATAAAGAACCGTTTGCCCCCATCGAAATAATCACATTAGCAATGCCTTCTGCTTTAAGTTTTTTGGATGCAGCAATAATTTCATCAAGAGAATTTAACGGATAACCAATCCACGCTTCTAATTCGCGATGATTTGGTTTCACCAACCAAGGATGCGCTTTCAAACCAGCCGCGAGTGCGGCATTACTGCTATCTAATACGACTTTCACACCAGCTTTATGTAACTGATTAAGCCAGTCAGCAAACAATTCAGGACTCACACCACGCGGTAAACTGCCACATACCGCGACAATGTCAAAGTTTTGGCAGTACGCTAATGAATCTGCTGTAAATTGCTGCCAAGCTTCTGGGGTGATTTGATAGCCTAAGAAATTTAAATCTGTTACATCTGCTTCGGTTTCCGTAATCTTTACATTAATACGAGTTTTACCCGCAACACGATGGAATTTGTCTTCTAATCCTTGTTTTTTAAATAGCGTTTCGAAATCACCAATGTTGTCTTCACCTAAGAAGCCACCAACGGCTACCTCTACGCCCAAATCTTTTAACACCTTAGCGACATTGATACCTTTCCCGGCAGGGAAAATACCGAGTGTTTCAACGGTATTCACTTCACCGATTTCAATACGAGGCAAACGCCCGACTAAATCGTAAGCGGCATTTAAGGTAATTGTTGCTACTTTTACCATCACTTACCCCCGACCTTCGCCTAAACCACTTTCAATGACTGCACCAATACCTTCAATCGCTTGTTGAGCTTCTTCACCACTCGCTACGAAGCGTAGGCGGTGACCTTTCACGACACCGAGCGCCACAATTTTCATCAAACTTTTTGCACTGACTAATTGGGTGTCACGATCTAAGTTTTGCACCGCAACAGACGCATTATATTTTTTCACTTCATTAACGAGCACGGCACTTGGACGAGCGTGTAAACCGTGTTCATTACGAATCATAAATACCGCTTCAATGGCATCGGCTGGTAAGCCTGTGTTTTCTTCGTGAATTTGTGGTGCATGCTCGCTGCTTACTTCAATGGTATCGGGTTCAGCCGGTGGTACGGCAGATACGCTTTCGCCAAGCCCACTCGCAATAATCTTACCTAAGGCTTCAATGGCTTGTTTCGCATCATCACCTTCCGCAACAAAACGTAAGCGATGACCTTGAGTCACACCTAATGCCACGATTTTCATTAAACTTTTTGCACTAACTGGTGCGGTTTCTCGAGTAAGATTTTGTACCGTAATCTTGGAGGTGAATTTTTTCACTTCATTAACAAGCACAGCACTTGGGCGAGCGTGTAAGCCATGTTCATTGCGAACTGTAAAGGTCCCAATCACTGCACCCGTAGCGATTTGACCTTCAGATTGAGCAGCTGCAACAGGCACTTTACCACCATTAAGTGCGGTCAAAATTTGCTGCGTATTACCACTTAATAAAATATTTTGGACTTCATCATCCAATAAACGCGCTAATGTCTCATTGATTTGGTCGCTGACAGCTGAAATTGTCAACACGCCTTTCACCGCTTTGCCATTATGATTAAAAATGGTTTTCGCACGACTGAATGCCAACGCATTTTTCACATTACCTGATACGGCATCTGTAACCCATAAACCTTTACCTAGTGGCAGAGCAGAATTGGATACCACTTCAGAAACAAAGCTATTTTCAACCGTACTTTGCTGTTGTAATTTACCTGCATTGATGGCGGTAAGGGTGAGCAAACTTTGCGTTTCAATATCTAAACTTAATGTTTCTTCAGTCATGCTAAAAGCATCGCTTTCACCTAATAAAATCGCACGGAATTTTTCAACATCGGTTAATGTCGCTAACTGTACCGCAGTGTCTTCATCACCTAAAACATGCGTTAATTGACGAAGTAAAGCAAGATGCTCATCAGAACGGGCAGCAATACCAATCACAACATAAGCAACATTACCTTCTCCCCACTCAATACCTTGTGGAAATTGGAAAACTTGCACACCGGTTTTTTTCACCATCGAACGGGTTTCTAATGTACCGTGTGGAATCGCAATCCCATTGCCTAAAAAAGTGGAGGTTTGTTGTTCACGTCCAAGCATGCCTTGTAAATAGCCTTGTTCAACATTACCAGCTTGCTCCAACGCACTTGCAGCCATTTCAATAGCTTGCAGCTTATTTGTTGCCGTAGCATTTAAATGAATGTTGCTTTCCGAAAGTTCTAACATTCTTGCTCCTTCACATTGATGATTTAAAAAAAGAAAAGCTGCTGATGAGATCACTCATCAACAGCTCAAAAAGATTATTGGCCGGTACAGGCTTTGAGTAGCATTTCACTACCTTGAGAAATGTAAGCGTCGTTTTCACCGCGCTCTTTGCCTTTTTGCAAATCACGCATTGCATCGTAGATCCCTTGCGTCACACTTGACGAATCCACTTTTTGCCAACAATTTTCACTTAAACGGCTGAAGTTAGTTTGTAATGCTTCTGCATGTAACACACCGCTATAGTAAGCATACACATCAGAGTCGTGCCCACCCGTGTAGAGTTTATCTTGAATTTGTTTGATTGGTACGACGATGCGACCGAGATACCAGTCATTTGCACCACTTGCAAAATTATCCACAAAGAAATTCTTGTTTACGCGATCTTTATAGGTTGCCACAGTGGCTTCATAAGCTGCCGCGTAAGATTTTTGATCGATTTTATCTTTATCTAAATTAATGACTTTTTTATCTTTGCCCATAAACGGAATGTAAGAGGTCATATCTGAAATCGAAGAACAACCCGCAAGCATTACTGCAACAAAGAATATCGAGATTTTTTTTAACATTAAATTTTCCTTATTTATAGGCGGTTAAAACCGTTGTTAATTATACTTAGAATGGGGGATTAAGCAAGGCAGCACCTAGCATTACGCTGATTCTTTGCTCACTCCGCTGTCTTTGACAATCGAAACTAAAATTTGATCAATTTTGAAGTTTTCGGTATCAATGACTTCAAATTTATATTTATCGTATACGACAAAATCGGTTTTTTTCGGGATTTTTCGTAACATATACATCATAAAACCACTGATAGTTTCATAGTTTTCTTCATCAGGGAAAGATTCAATATCTAAAGCACGCATCACATCTTCAAGCGGCGTTGCCCCATCAATCAACCAAGAGTTTTCATCACGGCTGACGATTTGCTCTTCTTCGTTAGAAACCAATTCGCCCATCACAATACTCATCACATCGTTTAAAGTAATCAAGCCTACGACCAGAGCATACTCATTAACGATAATGGCAAAATCTTCACCTGTTGATTTAAATAACTCCAATACTTCGTATAGCGACAGAGTATCTGGGATAAATAACGCTTTGCGTAATAAACGGCTATCTGTTAAATCTACCACTTCTTGTTGAAGATAGAGTGTTAATAAGGTATGTGATTCTACATAACCTAAGATCTTGTCCAAACCATTATCACAGATCACTAATTTAGAATGAGAGTCTGCTGATAAGGTATTCAACACTTCCTGACGAGTAAAAGTGCGGTCTAAAAATACGATGTTTTCACGAGTCGTCATGGTTGAAGACACAGTACGCTCTTGCATTTCAAAGATATTTTCAATCAGATAATGCTCTTGTGTTTTTAGCACACCCGCTTCAGCTCCAGCCTCTACGATCGCCACAATGTCTTCTGGAGTCATGTTATCTTCGCGCTGAGTAGAAACTCGCATTAAACGGAATAAGACATTAGACGTTCCATCAAAAAACCATACGATTGGTTTTAAGATAAAAATAAACGTCTGCATAATACCAACCGTTCGAAGCGCTACGCCTTCTGGATTAATCAGTGCAAGACGCTTTGGAATTAAATCAGCTAATAAAATGAATGTCGTTGTTACAATGAAAAAAGCGAGCCAAGAGGAAGCAGGCTCAACCCATTCCGCCCTAGTGTATTCATGTAAAAAACTCTGTAAGTGAAGACTAATTGTCGCTTCACCAATTACACCACCGAGTATAGCCACCATATTCAGCCCAATTTGTACCACAGTAATAAAACGGCCTGGGTGCTCTTGTAACTGTAAAACTTTTGCAGCATTAATATTACCTTCATTCGCTAAGGTTTGTAGTTTAATGCGTCTTGCTCCGGCAAGAGAAATTTCTGCCGATGACATGATTGCACTAATCACAATTAACACGATTAAAATAAAAATCGCTTCGGATAAACTCATAATATTCTCTTTGTTGGTTTTAAAAGTGCGGTCAATTTACCGCGTATTTTTTATTAGAAATGTTTTCAGGGCGCAACACGCGCCCTGAGTATTGATAGGCTTTAATTTTCGCTGTCGAACCAGCCACGTACAAATTGGATAGAAAGGAAAAGGGTAAGTAATAGGAAGGCATAGAATACCCAAGATAAAATCGGATGGCTTGGTGTCATATCGCCGCTTATTTCTTTTACTGACAAGGCATTACGATATTCATCAAACATCGTCATTCGCCAACCGTAATACTTAATTTGCACTAATTTGTTTTCATTACCTAAAGCTTGTACCTCAGCCTGTAAGTTCGCTGAACCAAATTTAAAGTAGAACGGGAAACCCCAACGGGTATCTTCATTACGATACACCATGATTTTGCCATCATCATTCTGGGTATTAATAAAATACACATCGCGCGTTGGGCCATCAGCTGGATTCGATTTTGTAATAGGGCCATCTTTATCCACACGTTTCACTTCCACTCCGGTTACTCGCGTTACATCATAATGCGGAAAAACATAGTTGACCACAGCAAACATAAATCCATGGAAAACAAATAATACTAAAAATAAAAAATATCGAAAAAACTTATTCATACAATCCTCCGTTGACATTAATGAATCATTGTACATTAATTTTAAATAAACGTTCGAAGTTTTGTGTACTAATTTTTGCAAATTCTTCCATAGACAGCCCTTTTAACGCTGCCACATATTCACACACCTCTCGCGTATAGGCAGGCTGGTTCTCTTTACCACGATAAGGCACGGGTGCTAAGTAGGGCGAATCCGTTTCAACTAACAAACGATCTACCGGCACATAACGAATAGCTTCACGAATACTTTCCGCATTTTTAAAGGTAATAATACCCGAACAAGAAATATAAAACCCTAAATCAAGTGCCTTTTTCGCAAAATCTAAGGTTTCCGTAAAACAATGAATTAATCCACCACACTTTTCTGCCTGGTGCTCACGCAACATAGCAATGGTATCTTCTGGTGCTGAACGCGTATGAATAATCACGGGTTTATCCACTTCATTAGCAATTCTGATTTGATCAGCAAAAACCGTTTGCTGCAATGCCTTATTATCTGCACTGTAATAATAATCCAAACCAATTTCGCCAATTGCGATCACTTTTTTATCTTGGGATAAACGTAATAAACGATCGGCATCGTAAGGTTCTTCTTCAAGATCTAGTGGATGTACACCGCAAGCCAAAGACACATTCGGAAATTTTGCTAACTCAGGGTAAGCTTTTTCAAAACGGCTTAATGTTACGCCAATCGCCAATAAATGCTTCACATCTCGTGCTTGGGCTTTGGCCACAACATCAGCAATATCTTTGTGTAAATTTTCATAATCCAATGCATCTAAATGGCAATGGGAATCTACGATAAACATAATTTATTTAGTCCTTAAATACGTCGGTAATTAACTTTGTCAAACCATCTAGTAACATTAATTCCGTGTTAACGCCGTTGATAGTGAGTAAATCCGAGCGCACTTTTTGCATAATTTTATTTGCGGTTAATAACCCAAGCGCTGTTTGCTCGTCTGCAAATTGAGTGACACCTGTTTTAAGATCAAGTGTTTGCCAGCCATTTTGTATTTCGAGTTTGTATTTAATGGCATCACTTAAAAACGCTAAAATCCAATCCACTTGTTGTATGGTGCGTTCTTTTTCAAAGAAAGGCAAAATTTCCAAAGGCGAACGACGACGATAAAAAAGCCAAAATTGGCGTAGGAAATTCTTCCGTTGTTCAATTAATCCTTGCTGGAGTGTTTCCAATGCTGACATCGGACGCCCCAAATTCATCGCAAGTGCGGTCAATAATTCTGATGTTTCTGCCTGAAATTGAGAAGAAAGCCAAGTTAAAGCTTCCTCTTCCGTTGGCAAAGGAACATTCCACACTTGGCAACGGCTGTAAATAGTCGCTAACAATGAAGAGGAAGGTTCTGTTTGCAATAAGAAATACGTGTTCGGACGTGGCTCTTCCAAGGTTTTGAGCAACGCATTCGCTGCCGCTTCCGTAAGACGTTCTGCATCTTGGATATACACTAATTTATTGCCGTTTTGTTGCGCGTGTTGGCTGACAACTTCATTAATCGCCCGTACCTGATCAACGCCAATGTCTTTGCCTTCTTGAGAGGCTAAAACATGAAAATCGGGGTGACTTTGCGCAACCATTAAGTGGCAAGCATGACAATGGCCACAAGGTGCATTATCTGGCGTTTGACACATAATGAGTTTTGTCAAAGCATCAAATAAACGTTCTGCCCCTAGCCCTTGATCGGCTTTAATTAACAACGCATGATGCCCCAAACCTTCGCTAAAAGTTTGGCTAATCTTGTTATAAGTAGGCACTAACCAAGGATAAAGTTCGCTCATTTTGCTTGTGAAACCCACCAATTTTTGATCGCACTTTGAATGTCCGCTTGTACTTGTGCCAAAGGCTGGCCAGCATTAATAATGGCGGCTTTCGGATTGTTTTGCACCAATTCCAAATAACGTTGGCGAGTACGATGGAAGAAATCAAGCCCTTGTTGTTCAATACGGTCTAATTCGCCTCGTCCTCTAGCACGTGCAAGCCCCTCTGCAGGATCAATATCTAAATACAGTACAAAATCGGGTTCAAAATCACCTAACACCATATTTTTTAAATTTGCCATCAGCGTTTGGTCAAACTGACGCCCACCACCTTGATAGGCCTGAGAAGACATATCGTGACGATCGCCAAGCACAATTTTTCCTTCTGCCAATGCTGGCTTAATCACATTTTCTACCAATTGAATTCGTGCCGCATAAAGCATTAATAATTCCGCTTTATCCGTAACAGGTTCTTCTGTTTCATGTTTAATTAAATGGCGCAATTTTTCTGCTAATGGTGTACCACCCGGCTCACGAGTAAATACGATATCATTTACACCAAGGGATTTTAATGTATCCAACACCGTTTGCACGGCAGTACTTTTACCCGCACCTTCCAGTCCTTCAATGACGATAAATTTTCCTAACATTAGTTGGCTCCTTTTTGTTGGTTACGATACCAACGTAAATATTCTTGCACTGCTTTATTATGCTCATTCAGATTGCGGGTAAATTTATGGCCGCCACTTCCATCGGCAACAAAATAATAAAAGTCCATTTTTGCTGGATGAGCCACGGCCTGCAAAGCACTTTCACTCACCATTGCAATCGGTGTTGGCGGTAAACCCTCAATCATATAGGTATTATACGGAGTTATCGTTTCCAAATCTTTCTTACGAATATTGCCGGTATAGCTCTCACCCATTCCATAAATCACCGTTGGGTCAGTTTGCAGTTTCATATTGGCTTTTAAACGATTAATAAATACGGAAGCCACTTGTGGGCGCTCCGCCGCAATCCCCGTTTCTTTCTCCACAATAGAAGCCAAAATCAACATTTGATAAGGATCCGCTAATGGGAGATTTTCATCGCGTTCACCCCATGCTTTATCCAAGGCTTTTTGTAAACGAGTAGTTGAACGTTTTAATAATTCAAGATCAGTCGAATTTGGGGTGTAATTATAGGTATCTGGATACAA
The DNA here is from genome assembly GCA_959020685.1 of Parahaemophilus parainfluenzae. GTDB lineage: Bacteria > Pseudomonadota > Gammaproteobacteria > Enterobacterales > Pasteurellaceae > Haemophilus_D > Haemophilus_D parainfluenzae_T. Next base: position 16,974 of record CAUETL010000012.1, read on the forward strand.
CCACCCCTCCATGTTATTCCATTCGTAAACAGCTTTTGCAACGGCTGGAATATCTAATAACGCCATAATTTCTTTATCACTTTTACCTTGCAAGGTTTGTTTTAAGTGCGGTGCGCTTTCAAGGTTTTTACGCCATTCCTTGAACGTCTTACCCTCAATAAACTTCACACTAAATTGCGCTTCCTTACCAGAATTAATCATATCCAATAAATCTTGCAACGTTTTCACGCCCGTTAAAGAATAAGTCCCCGCTTTCACTTTGTTGAGCTGAGGTTGTAATTTCAATAACCAAGGTAATAAATCGGCATGCTCAAGAATTTTTTCTTGCTCTAATAAAGCTGCAAGTTTACTGCCAGTAGTTCCTCGCTCAATTGTAAGCAATTGATCTTGCGTGACATTCACCGGCGTATCAACAAACTCCGTTAGTTTTTGATAACCCCAAAAACCAACACCGCCAAGAATTAGCAGAAGAATTAGTAAAAAGACAAAAAATTTTTTCATGCGTCACTCATTTTATAAAAACGACAAAAGGGGCAAAAATGCCCCCTTATTCTAACGGTTTCTGTTATTTATCGAAATATTGAATATCAGCATTTTTACGTAATGCCTTCACCCAGTCTTTGGTTGCATCTTGCAATTGGCTATTTACGATTTGCTCGTAAGCTTTTTGACGATAGGCATCTTCTGTTTTATCGCCATCTCGACTACCAGTTACTTCAAGGATATGCCAACCAAATTCAGATTTAAATGGTGCTGAAATGGTACCTTGTGGTGTAGTTTCAACCATTTTTGCAAATGGGCCCACATAAGCTTCTGGGAAGGCATAGCCTAAACTTCCGCCATTCGCACCTGATAAATAATCTTTAGAATATTTTAAGGCTGCATCTGCAAAAGTCATTTTTCCTGAAACAATATCACCACGAATACGCTCTAATTCAGCTTTCGCTTGTGCATCGTTCAGTAATGGGTTTAGTTTTAATAAAATATGACGAACTTCATACTCTTTGCCCATCACTTTTTGCGCGGTACCTTTTGCTTTTGCTTCATCGAGCATTTGTTTACCCAATGCATCCACTTGCTCGCGAGTCACATCCACGCTGTTTTGAATAGCATGGTTACGCACGCCCGCCATTAACATTTGGCGAGAAATTTGTTGTTTAAATGCATTTAAGGAAATGCCTTGATAATCCAATGCATCTAAGAATTGACCATAGGTTAAACCATTTTTCGCCGCAATATCTTCTACGATACGGTTTACTTCCGCTTGGTTTACTTTTACACCGGATTCTTTGATCGCTTTCTCTGTCAGCATATCATCAATAATCTTATCTAATGCGGCTCGTTGGCTACCTTTCTTGCCCATTACGGCATTCACTTGGCTTTGTAAAATTGGTGTACCATTTACGGTCGCCACAACGCGTTCTTCTGCTTGTACTTGAGAAAACGTAAACAGACCGATCATGGCAAACAAAAGAGATTTTAACATTGATTTTTTCATTTTAGTTGTCTTAAAAAATAATAGGATAATGCTCGTTAGATTATCAATTTTATCAAAGGTTCACAATAGGCTGATCGTTATTTAGGCAATAATGCCACTTCATAACAACCATCATATTTTAATGTACGTACCTGAACTTGTTCATCACGGGAGGTCGGCACATTTTTACCTACATAGTCTGCCCGAATCGGCAATTCACGATGTCCACGATCCACTAAAATCACCAACTCAATTTTAGCTGCACGACCAAAATCCGTTAACGCATCCATCGCGGCACGAATGGTTCTTCCGGTGAATAGAACATCATCGATCAAAATGACTTCTTTACCCTGAATATTCATATAACTGGAGGCACCGCTATACACAGGGGTTGGATTTTCAGGTTCAACATACTCTAAGTCATCGCGGTAAAATGTGATATCCAATTCCATCATTGGAAGACTTACTCCATTCAACTCTTCAATGCGATGTTGAATCAATTCGGCAATTTCAGCACCACGACGTTTTACCCCAACTAAAATTACATTATCGAAATCTTGGTGCTTTTCAATAATTTCATGGGAAATACGTGAAATGGTGCGTAAAAATCTGTTTGCATCAATAATAATTTTTTCCATTTTATCTCTCGCTTTGTTTACATAGACTAAGTGCGGTTGAAAAAACACTGATTTTTTGACCGCACTTTTACTGGAATATTAACCGAATTCTAGCTCTACCGCATTTTCGCCGAGCAAATTCACCAATTCTGTTAGAATCTCATCCGTTGGTGTAATCGACCATTGAATCCCTAAACGCAATAACGCACGACCTTTTGCGCTTTGATAATATACGTTAATTGGTAAAGTACCGCCACTAACCGGTTCTAACATTTCTTTCAATTTCTTAATAAAACTTGGGCTAATCTGCTCCTCAGACAAACTGATAGCCAAAGATTTTGCATAACGGGAACGCGCCTCATCTAAGGTCATTAAATCCCGTACCGACATTTTTAATCCACCAGAAAAATCGTCAAAACTCACCTGACCAGATACCACTACAACCGTATCTTTTTGTAGTTTTTCGCCGAATTGGTCTAAGCTTTCGCCGAATAGAGTTAGGTCTAAACGCCCTGATCGGTCATCAATGGTTGCGATACCGATGCGATTGCCTTTTTTCGTTGTTGCAAAACGCGTTGCCACCAACAAACCAGCTGCAGTGCTAATTTGCCCACGGCGGTTTGGCGTGAGATCTTTTAATCGCGTAGAACTGTAATGAGAAAGCTCTTTTAAATAACGACTTACCGGATGGCTGCTTAAATACAAACCAAGGGTTTCACGCTCACCATCTAGAATTTGTTTTTCTGTGTAAGGTGGCGTATGGGCGTAAGCATTTTCCACTTCTTCGTGTGTTTCTGTCAGCACACCGAACATATCGGTTTGCCCCATGGCCTCATCTTTTGCATGCTGATCAGAGGCTTTGAGTGCATCTTCTAGATTCTTAGATAACGCCGCACGATGTGGCCCTAACTTATCAAACGCGCCCGACATAATCAGACTTTCAAAGGTACGACGGTTAATTTTCTTCAAATCAACGCGAGCACATAAATCAAACAAATCCCTGAAAATCCCACCTTCATTACGAGCGGTAATCAGTGCATCAATCGGACCTTCACCCACCCCTTTAATGGCGCCGATACCATAAACAATCTCACCATTTTCATTCACACTGAAATGATGTTTTCCTACATTGATATCTGGTGGGGTAACTTTTAAGCCCATACGCAAACATTCATCGTACAAGCCGACGATTTTATCGGTATTATCCATTTCCGAGGTCATTACCGCTGCCATAAACTCAGCAGGGAAATGGGTTTTCAGCCAAAGGGTTTGGTAAGATACCAATGCGTAAGCAGCAGAGTGCGATTTATTGAAACCATAGCCGGCAAATTTTTCCACCAAGTCAAAAATCTTCATGGAAAGCTCGCCATCAACCCCATTTTTTTCCGCACCATCTTTAAACACGGAGCGCTGTTTCGCCATTTCCTCTGGCTTTTTCTTACCCATCGCACGACGTAATAAGTCCGCACCACCAAGAGTATAACCCGCTAACACCTGAGCAATCTGCATGACTTGCTCTTGGTACAAAATAATACCGTAAGTTGGCTCTAAAATCGGTTTAAGGCTTTCATGTTGGTAGTTTGCATCAGGATAAGACACTTCCTCACGACCATGTTTACGGTCAATAAAGTTATCCACCATACCTGATTGTAATGGACCTGGTCGGAATAATGCCACCAACGCGATAATATCTTCAAAACAGTCTGGTTGAAGGCGTTTAATCAAATCTTTCATCCCGCGAGATTCCAACTGGAATACAGCTGTCGTTTCAGACCGTTTCAGCAAATCAAAGGACTCGAGATCATCTAATGGAATAGCAGCAATATCGACTGGCGGTTTACCTTCACGAGAAAAGCGAGCGTTAATCATATCCAACGCCCATTTGATAATGGTGAGTGTACGCAAACCTAAGAAGTCAAACTTCACTAAACCCGCATATTCCACATCATTTTTATCAAAGTGAGTAACAGGATGAAGCCCCTCATTGTCACAATAAAGTGGTGCAAAATCTGTAATCAAAGAAGGCGAAATCACCACGCCACCCGCGTGTTTACCCGCATTTCGAGTGACACCTTCTAGCTTACGCGCCATATCAATTAGGGCGTTGATCTCTTCATCTGAATCATATGCCACTTGTAACTGTGGTTCAGCCTCAAAAGCCTTGGCTAAAGTCATGCCGGGATCAGGTGGAATCATTTTCGAAATACGATCCACAAAGCCATAAGGATGGCCTAATACGCGCCCCACATCTCGAATTACCGCTTTGGCTGCCATGGTACCAAAAGTAATAATTTGTGATACCGCACCACGACCATAGGTTTCTGCCACATGATCGATAACGCGATCGCGTCCATCCATACAGAAATCCACGTCGAAATCGGGCATGGAAACTCGTTCTGGGTTAAGAAAACGTTCAAAAAGAAGATCGAATTCAAGGGGATCCAAATCGGTAATTTTCAGTGCATAAGCCACCAATGAACCCGCACCAGAACCACGTCCTGGTCCAACTGGAATATCATTGTCTTTTGACCACTGGATAAACTCCATGACGATTAAGAAGTAACCCGGAAAACCCATTTGGTTGATCACATCGAGTTCGACTTGAAGACGCTCATCATATTCCGGTCGTCTTTCTGACCGCACTTTTTCATCGGGGAATAAAAACGCCAACCGCTCTTCCAAGCCTTCTTTGGCTTTCATCACCAAATAATCTTCCGTACTTAGTTCGCCAGTTGGAAATTGAGGGAGGAAATATTGCCCCAAACGCAAAGTCACATTACAGCGTTGAGCTATTAATACCGTATTTTCAAGTGCAGAAGGAATGTCCGCAAATAAGTCGCACATTTCTTCTTCTGAACGGAAATATTGTTGCTCGGTATAACGTTTTGGACGTTTTGGGTCGTCTAGGGTATAGCCATCATGAATAGCGACACGAATTTCGTGCGCCTCAAAATCATCAGGCGCGAGAAAGACGACATCATTGGTCGCCACAAGCGGTAAATCATGGGCTTCAGCAAGTTTTAATGCTGCTTGAATATAACGTTCTTCATCAGGACGACCCGTTCGGGAAAGAGAAAGGTAAAAATGGTCAGGAAAAAATTCTTGATAAAAACTGACCGCACTTTCAGCTTCAGAGCTGTTTTCTTTAAGGAGTTTTTTCGCGATATCGCCTTGTGTGCCACCTGATAAAACAA
>CAUETL010000013.1:0-22066 GCA_959020685.1 Parahaemophilus parainfluenzae
AATGAATATTGGTGTTATTTGTTTAGGGACCATCACGGGCGCATTTTTCTTCAAAGAAAAAATCAGCAAAATCAACTGGTTTGGTGTACTTGTCAGCCTTTCAGCAATTTTCTGTTTATATTATTTAGATAAAATTTTGGCTTAATTATGGCAAACGATTTTAGTTTTTTTATCTACGATTACGAAAGTTTTGGTATCAATCCGGCAAGTGATCGTCCTGCTCAATTTGCAGGTATTCGTACCGATGCAGATTTCAATATTATTGGTGAGCCTATTATGTTGTATTGTAAGCAAACCAATGATTATTTACCCGCTCCGGAAGCCGTAATGGTCACAGGAATCACGCCACAAGAATGTAATGAAAAGGGGATTCCTGAACCTGAATTTGCCGCAAAAATTCTAGCTGAGTTTTCACAACCTAATACTTGTGTGATGGGTTACAACAACATTCGTTATGACGATGAAATGACGCGTTACACCTTTTACCGCAATTTTATTGATCCCTATGAATACAGCTGGAAAAATGGCAATTCTCGTTGGGATTTACTGGATTTGGTCCGGGCTTGCTATGCATTGCGTCCAGAGGGAATTAATTGGGCTTATGACGATGATGGTATGCCAAGCTTTCGCTTAGAAAAACTCACTAAAGCAAATGGTATTGAGCATGAAAATGCCCATGATGCGATGGCGGATGTGTATGCAACCATCGCTATGGCTAAATTAATCAAAGAAAAGCAGCCTAAATTATTTCAATTCTTCTTTGAGCATAGAGGTAAAAAGGAAATTGAGAAGCTAATCGACACCGCAGAAATGACACCATTAGTGCACGTTTCAGGCATGTTAGGAAATTATCGCGGCAATTGTGCTGGGGTGGCACCATTAGCATGGCATCCAACTAATCAAAATGCCGTAATCGTCTGTGATTTATCAGGTGATATTGATAATTTACTCAGTAAAAGTGCGGTTGATTTGCGACAAGATTTATATACCAAGAAAAGCGAGCTAGAAGAAAGGGGAGTTTCATCAGTTCCATTGAAATTGGTTCATATTAATAAATGCCCAATTTTGGCTCCTGCAAAAACGTTACTGCCAGAAAATGCAGCTCGTTTAGGGATAGACAGACAACAATGCTTAGATAATTTAGCAAAATTGCGCCAATCCTTAGATATTCGCGAGAAAGTTATTGAAATCTTCTCAGAAGAACGCGAATTTGAGCCGAGCGATAATGTAGAAACGGAACTTTATAACGGTTTCTTTAGCAATGCCGATAAAAACAATATGGCTATTTTACGTGATTTACCACCTGAAAAATTAGCTGATCATGGTTTAGCATTTGAAGATAAACGAATTCCTGAATTGTTATTCCATTATCGCGCAAGACATTTCTACAAAACCCTAAATCGTGCTGAGCAAATCAAATGGCAAAAATATCGCCAACGTAAATTAGAACAAAATGCGGTTAAATTTGAAGAAAGTTTACAGCAGTTAGCAGAGGAATATTCTGATAATCCAACCAAACTGAATTTACTGCAACAGGTTTATGAATACGGAGCAAAACTGTTATCTTAATCTTATACATATCGTGACATAGTCACACAAATGCCAATCATCAAAAACGTAAATCTTATCCATGAGATTTACGTTTTTCTTTTTTTAAATCTGATGATATTCACCTCATAAAATAACGCAGAATTCACGTAGCGTTGCCATTATTTTGATACATATAAACTTCTTTATTTTTTCCTTACATAACAACTTTAGAGTGTATAAGTCATTATTTCATCTTATTGCAAGGTGTTGTAAGGCTAGATTCTGCATCGCTTGAGTGGTATTTACAACCTGTGCATAACTTTGTGATTTTATTGATACGTAGCTTTCACTAACCTTGTAATTAATTTCGCATAATGATTTTTCGGATTATGTTACAATTCGCAGCGCGGTATAATCGCCATTGGCACCGCGCAAGAATTTACACATAATCCGCTATTATGCGAAATTTTAAGTTATTAAATTTATGTCAAATATTACCATTCAGCATATCACACCAAGACATTTTTATGAGGCAGTGAAACTTCTCAAACAAACTGAGCATAATATAAGATTTAGCTATGATACGGTTGAAATTCGTTTTGTTTTTGACAGATTGGAAACTGCTGAACAGACTCAAGCAAGATTTGAGAAAATGGAACACTTGGGGGAGTTTTTAAAGGAACTGACAAATTCATCAGTTCCTGTTGATTTAGAAGAGTTTATTAGAAAATATCGCTATCAACCTAAACCAAAATTCTTTAGACGTTAAAGTTCAAATAACTATTTTCCCCAAGATAACGTTTTATCAAATACATCACTGCTATAAGTACCGCATTTTAGGTTTACACCTTCTGCTTTGATAACACTACCTTTAGAGTATTCTTTACCTTCATAAACACAAAATTTTGTGTCGTCTAATTTTTTTGTTGGAGATGATTTGAAAACTTTTCTTTCAAAAGATGGTTGTTGACAAGCGGCTACAAACAAAGTCACAAAAGAGATCATTAGTAATTTTTTCATTTTTCCACCTAGGCTTTTTCAAATTTTTTTAAGTTTTTTTGAATTAATGTGTCCATATCAGTATTCTTTGAATATGGGGGTGTTATTTTATCCAATAAATCCCTGTTTTCTTTAGTTTGTCTTAGACCGTGTTTTCTAAGTTGGTAATTTTGTTCGTGTTCTTGGCTTTGGTTATGATGTTTGTGATCTGATTTTGGCATAAGATGTCTCCCGTTTACCATGTAGTGAATAAAGATTTATGCAAAAATGCAAAATTTTGCATAGTCCATTTAGGCTTTCATCCAAGTGGACTCTCTTTAATAGTCCACTCTTGTGTCAAAATGACACAAATCCGTTTATTAATTAATCAATCTTTAAATGATTGCTACAGTCTTGAGTGAATAATTATTTCTTTATTTTTAATAATTATGTACTTTTGGTTTTATCCTTACCTGAATTTTCAGCATTATGAAGTAAATCCTGTTTTGCTTCTTGAAGGTAGTTATCCAATAGATGATTAACTATATCACTCATTTTAGTTAGTTTTCCGCTCTTATGACTGATTTCAATAGCTAACATTTCTAACTTATTCCTTCTCATTTCATTAACTCGAACAGATGTATCTTTTCTCATTATTTCTATCTCAAAATCTGGTTTGTAATTGATGTCCTATTATACTTTTTTTGTCTCAAAGTATGTAAATATGCTTGTATGCGGTATGTAAAAGTTGTATATTTTATTTGATGTATGTACACATGCGGTATAGAGGCATAAGTGATCGACTTCTTGAAGCTATCAATTCCATTCAAAACAGAGCATATCCTCGTTTGCAAAGACGGGGAAACCTCTTTTTTGAAAGAAACCCTGATAGAGATAGCCAAGAGAACAGGTCTTAAACTACGGGCAGGCAATGTCACCTTTGAGATTGACGGTGATCTTGATGTTGCCGAACTGTCCCACCCTTATGAAGCCATTCCTAGTCATTTTGGTTCGTTAGCAATGAAAGTCTTCAACGGCAGCGATAGAATGAAAACCCCGCCTTATATTGAGCTGAAAGCCAGTCCCGCAAAATTACTTCAAGGGCATAATGTCTTTGGTTCAACCAATCTTGATGTTTGTTGTTTTGTGATGCTGAAAACCTTTTGTGAAGCCTTGCCAGAACTCTACGAAATGACTGACACTGAAAATACGATGATAGATTGGATTGATGTCACCTATTCAGCTCATATTCCGTCTGAAATGATGCAAAAGCAGGTGATTAGCTTTTTGCAAAATGTGAGAGCAGGGCAAACCAAGAAAACGCGATATAACCGAGAATATGAGACAACAGCAGAATGGAACAGTGGTTCAGAGCATAGAGTCCTTAAAGTCTATTTAAAAGGGGCAGAGTTGCAAAAACGTTTGTCCGAAATCCAATCCGAATTAAAACGTACGCCAAATAAACAAAATCTTCTTAATGTGCTAAACGTGTTAAGCAATCCAAATTTAATTGAATTTTCCAAGCAATGTGTGCGTTTTGAGGCTCGGCTAAAACAACGTTATTTAGATAAATACCGTATTCCACGCAAATTATGCGATTTAATCCAGTATCAAAGACAGTATGAAAAACAGGGAAAAAGCCTGATTAAAGACCTATGGCAAGATGCCTTTAACGATATTATCCAAGCGGTTGGAGAAAGCAAAATGAATGTATATAACCGAGACAATATTCAGAAATTACTGAAAAAACAGTATTACACAGTAACACCTAAGGGCAATATTAGTTATGCGAAGGCAGATAGATTATTTGGTTTTTATAAAAACTTATTAACTTATGGATATTTAGAAACTCAGTCAGAAATGGATAGAAAAACGTTCTGGCGACACGAAAAAGACTTATTAGCTGTCGGGCTAACGAAAGCCCAGTTGCAAAACCTCAAAGCCCACGAACGCCATAACATCATTCCGTTAATGAAACTTGTTGAAATTGATTTTAGTTGTCAGCGTCCTGATTGGTATGTTGAACCAACATTAGATTTTGTCCAAATGCAGTTAGCTGCGTAATTTAACTAACCGAGAGGTATAAAAATGAGTAATCAAAACATTGAACAGTATTTATTGAAAGTACAAATTTTTTCAACTTCCAGAATTGATGAACGGTCAGGGGTAAGTGAGAAAACGGGAAAAGATTGGTTTATTCGCACGCAGGAAGCCTATATTGAATTAGGTGGTCAGTTTCCTGTTCAAATTAAAGTGCCCTTGAAAAAGGATCAAGTTCCTTATTCTCCTGGTAATTACTATGTTCATCCAACTTCTTTTAAAGTCAGTGGTTATTTTGATTTAAAAGTAAGTGATATTGTTTTAGTTCCCGCTATTGATAAGTGATGAATGAAGAAATAGAAATTACAACTAAGTTTTGCCACCCTTATATGAGTTTTGGCGGTGATGGTTGTAGTGATGTCGTATTGAAAGTGCCACGGACAGAGGCGGTCAAACTTCAATCTGTGGCACATTCAGGGAATGAAAATCAAGGCTTTTCAGTGGGTGATTTTTTTCATCATACCGATAGCTTTGGTTTTTCATTTGGTCTTGTGCTTATTTTTTATTTAATCGCTAAATCTGTGGGAACATTTTTAGCGCTTTTCAAATAAGCACATAATTTTAACTCAATATAAGGAGTTTCTTATGTCAAATTTAAAAAAATACCTTATTGCTGCTGTAGTTTTGGGATCTTCCGTTGGTGCTTTTGCTGGCAGTGAATCGGCACAAAAAGTACAAATTGATGTTTCCGGTATGCTTAATCAAGTTGATTTTTCAACGGTGATTGCCGGAATTATCGCCGCAGGCGGTGTGTTAATTGGCCCGCGTATTGCCAAAATGGGTATCCGCTTTATTTTGGGACTATTTGGAAAATAACAATAACAAGGGGGGATTTGCGTCCCCTTTTTTCTTTGGGGTGCGTATGTTATGGGATTTTGCTTATTTTCTTTTGGGTATGGTATGCGGTTTAGTCGTGGTGCTTGGCTTAAATGGATAGTGATTTTTAGTTTTATTTTTAACGTTGTTTTATCCTATAAAGCTAACGCTAATCCGTTACTTGCCCGCGTGGTATTAGCTGAAGTGTTTGAAGGGATTGTTGCAAGACGGGCTGCGGTTTCTGTGGTTGGGAGAGCTGCCGCAAATGATGCCGCTTATTTAGCGGCAAATGAAGCAGCAATAGGATTACGTGCAGCACAGACTTATCGGGCATTGGGAACGGTTGCGGCAAATGACGCAACATTTGCTGTTGGCGCAACATCAACATTACGCAATGCGAAAGATATTTCATGGGTTGCGTTAGCGTTAACATCAGGTGCAATTACGCTTAAGGATTTGAATGTAGAAAGTAATAGCAAAATCGGGGTTGCTTTTGAGCCTACTGCTGTTCCTTTAGCTGATGGTCGTTATGCGATAAATGTGAATGGTGAAACAAAAGTTGTCAACGCAATGCCGAGTCCGAAAGATCCAATTATTTATCAGTATTCAAAAGAAAAGAAACAGATTTCGGAAAATTCACAGGATATTTATAAATCCGATGTCTTAGATAAACATTATAAATATTTCAATACGTTAAGAACGGGGGAGTACGCGCAATCAAATTCTATTGAAAAATTGGCTGAATATATCGCGCAAGAGGAATGGGGAGGAAAAGGAGAAGAAAATTATTCAGAAGTCGATATTGAGGGCAAGAAATACCGTTATCTACGTTCACAAACTACCGTAGAAAATCGTTATTTACGTCATCAAAAAATAGGTAATATGATTTATCCTGAAGTTCGTCAGATATTTACCGAAAAACAATTAAACTATGATTTTGAGCCGATTTTAGAGGGAAATACTGGCTCGCAAATCGTTTATTCTTTTAATCCACCTAAACCTTCGGATTATGAAGTTTCTACACGTGTAAATAATTTAACCTACATTAGATTTGAAGAAAATCAACATTGGGTAGGCGATTTTCCAACAACTTCATCAGATAAGCAGTTAAATTCAGTCGCAGATTTAGATTTAAATCTTTATACCAAACCCTTAACCGCCACACAATTAGCGTTATTGTATAACGCCTTATTGATGTCTGCTGCGTCTCAGCCTGGTTATATTGGAGTTCCGTTTAGTGCATCTGATCCGATTACATCGGCAGAAGTACAAGCACAATTAAATAAATTAGGTAAAACGGCAACCTTTGCCGATTTATTTGCTAAAGCAGGTGTAGGAAATCAATTATCCATAGGCACATCAAACCAACCACAACCTATTCCACAACCCACACCGAATCCCGGTACGCGTCCAGGTGAAGAAAAAGATGATAAAGATATTGATGATGAACCCAAATATCCTGAACTTGAGTCACCCACAGCACGACAAATTTTAGAGCCATTTAATCAGTTTTTTCCGCAGCTCAAGAATTTTCATTTAGCCGATCGTGCTGTGCAGTGTCCAACGTGGGAAGGGCATATTGATTATTTAAATATTGATGTTCGATTAGATAAGCATTGCCAATATGTAGAGCAAAATAAAGCCGTGATTACTTCCTTGATGCTGCTTATTTGGGGAATTGTCGCATTAAGAATTTTATTGAGTGCATAAGGAATAACAATGGGTAGCTTAATTTTACGTTTATTTAGTGGTTTTCTTGGGTTTGCTTTTAAAGGTATTGTTGCAAAATTTTTTGTTTTTTTCGCACTTTTCTTTATTACAACGGAATTTATTCCCGTGGTGATTGAGTTATTTTTGCCAAAAGAGATACCAAATTTAAATGCGTTATTTATTGGTTTACCTGATTCTATTTGGTATTTTCTATCAATATTGCAAATCCCAACAGGAATAACATTAGTTATTTCGGCAATGTTGGCGCGCTTTATTATTCGTCGTTTACCAATTATTGGCTAGGGAGCATTATGGCTATTTCGGCTTATGTGGGGTTACCTGGACACGGAAAATCTTATGAAGTGGTGAAGTCTGTCATCATTCCCGCCATTGCTTCGGGGCGTAGGGTAGTTTCAAATATTTACGGATTAAACAAACAATTAATTGAAGAATATTGCCTATCAAAAGATAAAAAATTGTCGCCTGATAACTTAGGTGAATTGGTTATTGTCGATAATGATTTATGCTTAGGTGTTGATTTTTACCCTTACAAGAACGCAATAGATAATAAAATTGAAACCTTTTGTAAAGCAGGAGATTTAATCATTATTGATGAAGCGTGGCGATTTTTCCCAAAGAAAGAAAAAATCAATGATAACCACTTTTCATTTTTATCAGAACACCGACATTTTACAGATAGTAACGGCATTTCTTGTGATTTTGTCATATTGAATCAGGATTTAACCAATTTACAAAGAGAGCTTGTGGAGCGAATTGAAACGACATTCAAAATGACAAAATTGGTTGCCGCAGGGTTAAAAAGTCGTTATCGGGTTGATGTGTTTTCGGGTAATAAATGTTGGAAAACCGCAAAGACGGCAAGTTATCAAGAAAAGTATGATAAGGCTATTTTTCCGCTTTATAAAAGCTATGAAACCGATAATGGACGGGAATTAGTCACAGATAAACGGCAAAACGCGCTGAATAAATCCAGTATTAAATATTTTGCCGTGTTTGCCGTATTGATTGTCGGGTTTTCGTTATATAAGCTCATTAGCTTTTTTACGCCACCTGAACAGGATACGCCAAAAGTTGAACAGACATTAAGCGAAAATAAGGAAATTGAAGCGATTACATTAAATAATCAGCCACAACTTCAAGTAACTTTACCGTTATCAACGCAATGGCGCATAACAGGGGAGTTACAAAAATCAGGAAAAGCCTTTGTGATTTTGGCTGATAACCAAGGTAATTTACGGTTAGAACCACGTTCTAACTTTAATTTTACGGGGCGAATGTTGGAAGGCATTATTGATAATCAACGGGTTAATTATTATTCTGGAGTAAAACAATGAAATTACAACGTAACATTTTATGTTTTTTTTCCTGTTTTTTGTTTGGTGTGGCGCAGGCAAAAAATGTTGATTTTAAGCTTGAAGCCGTACCGTTACCGAAAGCGGTAGGAATGATCTATGATGAAGTTTTAGAAAAGCCTTATATGCTTGATCCAAAATTAGCAGCAGATACACGGTTAATCAGCTTTCATACCAAGGAAGACCAAGATTTTAATCAGTTTATTACACGCTATTTTGAAAATATGAATATCAAAACCTATGAGAAAAATGGCGTAGTTTACCTTGCGCATATTGAGCCAAAACCGCCAAAAATTATCAAACACAGTTTTGTTTATAATCCTGTTCATCGTGATACAGAATATCTTGCGCAGTTTTTACAAGGAGAGGGGCAAGTCTCGGCAAGTGGTGATAAGCTCGTTTATTATGGAACAGCGGAAGATATTGCAAGAATTAAATCAGTTTTAAAATCGGTTGATACGCCAAGCCGTGAAGTCGTTGTAACGGGTTATGTTTTTGAAGTGCAGGACATTGCCAAAGAAGGAAGCGGAATTAATTTATTGGCAAAATTGCTATCGGGAAAACTGGGTATCAACATTGGTTACAAACAAAACTATGAAAATTTTATTACGGTTAATGCAGGGAATTTGGATGCAATGATTGAGTTATTTCGCACTGATGAACGCTTTCAAGTCGTTAGTAGCCCAACGTTGCGTGTAAAATCAGGTTCAAAGGGAAATTTTTCAGTAGGTTCTGATGTGCCTGTTTTATCAAATGTTACCTATCAGGACGGCAGACCTATTCAATCGATTGAATATCGTTCTTCTGGTGTGATCTTTGATATACAACCAACGATTAAAAGTAATGCGATAGACTTAAAAATCAATCAACAACTTTCTAATTTTGTGAAGACGGATACGGGCGTAAATCAATCGCCAACACTGATTAAACGCGATATTGTTACTGATGTTACGCTTAAAAGTGGTGATATTGTGGTTTTAGGCGGACTGGCTGAAAACAAATTAACGGAGGGTGAAACAGGTTTTTCATTCTTACCGAAAGGCTTCTTGACGGGAAAATCTAAATCAAACACTAAGACAGACATTGTAATTTTATTGCAAGTTAAAATGATCTAATTGAATTTCATAAAGTAAAAACCACAAAGGGTAAAGGCGTTACACGCCTGCGCTTTGTGGTTTTTACCTTGTTACTTCATCATTAAATTTGAATTAGCAATATTATAGGGGGGTGTCGGGGGAAAATGCCACGCATTTTCTCCTGACGTAAGGCGCAGCGGCTGCAGCGCCGGAAACAGAGATATTTATTTGAAAAAATGAATTCATTGCGCTCGGCATTCTTCAAAAAATCACAGCAATTAATGCGCCTTCTGCAGAACCTTTATAGCCACGTCCTTTAAGCTGATTAGATAATGCGAAACGCACCGTGCGTCTTTACATTTCCCTGACATTCCAATTTAACCATTCAATAAAACGATAAAACAACACGTTACAACGTGTTATTCAGCCTTATTTTGTCTTGTTTTACTAGTACCTGTGACTTGTGCATAACTCTGTGATCTTATTAATGCGTAGCTTTCACTAACCTTGTAATTGATTTCGCATAATGATTTTTCGGATTATGTTACAATTCGCAGCGCGGTATAATCGCCATTGGCACCGCGCAAGAATTTACACATAATCCGCTATTATGCGAAATTTTAAGTTATTAAATTTATGTCAAATATTACCATTCAGCATATCACACCAAGACATTTTTATGAGGCAGTGAAACTTCTCAAACAAACTGAGCATAATATAAGATTTAGCTATGATACGGTTGAAATTCGTTTTGTTTTTGACAGATTGGAAACTGCTGAACAGACTCAAGCAAGATTTGAGAAAATGGAACACTTGGGGGAGTTTTTAAAGGAACTGACAAATTCATCAGTTCCTGTTGATTTAGAAGAGTTTATTAGAAAATATCGCTATCAACCTAAACCAAAATTCTTTAGACGTTAAAGTTCAAATAACTATTTTCCCCAAGATAACGTTTTATCAAATACATCACTGCTATAAGTACCGCATTTTAGGTTTACACCTTCTGCTTTGATAACACTACCTTTAGAGTATTCTTTACCTTCATAAACACAAAATTTTGTGTCGTCTAATTTTTTTGTTGGAGATGATTTGAAAACTTTTCTTTCAAAAGATGGTTGTTGACAAGCGGCTACAAACAAAGTCACAAAAGAGATCATTAGTAATTTTTTCATTTTTCCACCTAGGCTTTTTCAAATTTTTTTAAGTTTTTTTGAATTAATGTGTCCATATCAGTATTCTTTGAATATGGGGGTGTTATTTTATCCAATAAATCCCTGTTTTCTTTAGTTTGTCTTAGACCGTGTTTTCTAAGTTGGTAATTTTGTTCGTGTTCTTGGCTTTGGTTATGATGTTTGTGATCTGATTTTGGCATAAGATGTCTCCCGTTTACCATGTAGTGAATAAAGATTTATGCAAAAATGCAAAATTTTGCATAGTCCATTTAGGCTTTCATCCAAGTGGACTCTCTTTAATAGTCCACTCTTGTGTCAAAATGACACAAATCCGTTTATTAATTAATCAATCTTTAAATGATTGCTACAGTCTTGAGTGAATAATTATTTCTTTATTTTTAATAATTATGTACTTTTGGTTTTATCCTTACCTGAATTTTCAGCATTATGAAGTAAATCCTGTTTTGCTTCTTGAAGGTAGTTATCCAATAGATGATTAACTATATCACTCATTTTAGTTAGTTTTCCGCTCTTATGACTGATTTCAATAGCTAACATTTCTAACTTATTCCTTCTCATTTCATTAACTCGAACAGATGTATCTTTTCTCATTATTTCTATCTCAAAATCTGGTTTGTAATTGATGTCCTATTATACTTTTTTTGTCTCAAAGTATGTAAATATGCTTGTATGCGGTATGTAAAAGTTGTATATTTTATTTGATGTATGTACACATGCGGTATAGAGGCATAAGTGATCGACTTCTTGAAGCTATCAATTCCATTCAAAACAGAGCATATCCTCGTTTGCAAAGACGGGGAAACCTCTTTTTTGAAAGAAACCCTGATAGAGATAGCCAAGAGAACAGGTCTTAAACTACGGGCAGGCAATGTCACCTTTGAGATTGACGGTGATCTTGATGTTGCCGAACTGTCCCACCCTTATGAAGCCATTCCTAGTCATTTTGGTTCGTTAGCAATGAAAGTCTTCAACGGCAGCGATAGAATGAAAACCCCGCCTTATATTGAGCTGAAAGCCAGTCCCGCAAAATTACTTCAAGGGCATAATGTCTTTGGTTCAACCAATCTTGATGTTTGTTGTTTTGTGATGCTGAAAACCTTTTGTGAAGCCTTGCCAGAACTCTACGAAATGACTGACACTGAAAATACGATGATAGATTGGATTGATGTCACCTATTCAGCTCATATTCCGTCTGAAATGATGCAAAAGCAGGTGATTAGCTTTTTGCAAAATGTGAGAGCAGGGCAAACCAAGAAAACGCGATATAACCGAGAATATGAGACAACAGCAGAATGGAACAGTGGTTCAGAGCATAGAGTCCTTAAAGTCTATTTAAAAGGGGCAGAGTTGCAAAAACGTTTGTCCGAAATCCAATCCGAATTAAAACGTACGCCAAATAAACAAAATCTTCTTAATGTGCTAAACGTGTTAAGCAATCCAAATTTAATTGAATTTTCCAAGCAATGTGTGCGTTTTGAGGCTCGGCTAAAACAACGTTATTTAGATAAATACCGTATTCCACGCAAATTATGCGATTTAATCCAGTATCAAAGACAGTATGAAAAACAGGGAAAAAGCCTGATTAAAGACCTATGGCAAGATGCCTTTAACGATATTATCCAAGCGGTTGGAGAAAGCAAAATGAATGTATATAACCGAGACAATATTCAGAAATTACTGAAAAAACAGTATTACACAGTAACACCTAAGGGCAATATTAGTTATGCGAAGGCAGATAGATTATTTGGTTTTTATAAAAACTTATTAACTTATGGATATTTAGAAACTCAGTCAGAAATGGATAGAAAAACGTTCTGGCGACACGAAAAAGACTTATTAGCTGTCGGGCTAACGAAAGCCCAGTTGCAAAACCTCAAAGCCCACGAACGCCATAACATCATTCCGTTAATGAAACTTGTTGAAATTGATTTTAGTTGTCAGCGTCCTGATTGGTATGTTGAACCAACATTAGATTTTGTCCAAATGCAGTTAGCTGCGTAATTTAACTAACCGAGAGGTATAAAAATGAGTAATCAAAACATTGAACAGTATTTATTGAAAGTACAAATTTTTTCAACTTCCAGAATTGATGAACGGTCAGGGGTAAGTGAGAAAACGGGAAAAGATTGGTTTATTCGCACGCAGGAAGCCTATATTGAATTAGGTGGTCAGTTTCCTGTTCAAATTAAAGTGCCCTTGAAAAAGGATCAAGTTCCTTATTCTCCTGGTAATTACTATGTTCATCCAACTTCTTTTAAAGTCAGTGGTTATTTTGATTTAAAAGTAAGTGATATTGTTTTAGTTCCCGCTATTGATAAGTGATGAATGAAGAAATAGAAATTACAACTAAGTTTTGCCACCCTTATATGAGTTTTGGCGGTGATGGTTGTAGTGATGTCGTATTGAAAGTGCCACGGACAGAGGCGGTCAAACTTCAATCTGTGGCACATTCAGGGAATGAAAATCAAGGCTTTTCAGTGGGTGATTTTTTTCATCATACCGATAGCTTTGGTTTTTCATTTGGTCTTGTGCTTATTTTTTATTTAATCGCTAAATCTGTGGGAACATTTTTAGCGCTTTTCAAATAAGCACATAATTTTAACTCAATATAAGGAGTTTCTTATGTCAAATTTAAAAAAATACCTTATTGCTGCTGTAGTTTTGGGATCTTCCGTTGGTGCTTTTGCTGGCAGTGAATCGGCACAAAAAGTACAAATTGATGTTTCCGGTATGCTTAATCAAGTTGATTTTTCAACGGTGATTGCCGGAATTATCGCCGCAGGCGGTGTGTTAATTGGCCCGCGTATTGCCAAAATGGGTATCCGCTTTATTTTGGGACTATTTGGAAAATAACAATAACAAGGGGGGATTTGCGTCCCCTTTTTTCTTTGGGGTGCGTATGTTATGGGATTTTGCTTATTTTCTTTTGGGTATGGTATGCGGTTTAGTCGTGGTGCTTGGCTTAAATGGATAGTGATTTTTAGTTTTATTTTTAACGTTGTTTTATCCTATAAAGCTAACGCTAATCCGTTACTTGCCCGCGTGGTATTAGCTGAAGTGTTTGAAGGGATTGTTGCAAGACGGGCTGCGGTTTCTGTGGTTGGGAGAGCTGCCGCAAATGATGCCGCTTATTTAGCGGCAAATGAAGCAGCAATAGGATTACGTGCAGCACAGACTTATCGGGCATTGGGAACGGTTGCGGCAAATGACGCAACATTTGCTGTTGGCGCAACATCAACATTACGCAATGCGAAAGATATTTCATGGGTTGCGTTAGCGTTAACATCAGGTGCAATTACGCTTAAGGATTTGAATGTAGAAAGTAATAGCAAAATCGGGGTTGCTTTTGAGCCTACTGCTGTTCCTTTAGCTGATGGTCGTTATGCGATAAATGTGAATGGTGAAACAAAAGTTGTCAACGCAATGCCGAGTCCGAAAGATCCAATTATTTATCAGTATTCAAAAGAAAAGAAACAGATTTCGGAAAATTCACAGGATATTTATAAATCCGATGTCTTAGATAAACATTATAAATATTTCAATACGTTAAGAACGGGGGAGTACGCGCAATCAAATTCTATTGAAAAATTGGCTGAATATATCGCGCAAGAGGAATGGGGAGGAAAAGGAGAAGAAAATTATTCAGAAGTCGATATTGAGGGCAAGAAATACCGTTATCTACGTTCACAAACTACCGTAGAAAATCGTTATTTACGTCATCAAAAAATAGGTAATATGATTTATCCTGAAGTTCGTCAGATATTTACCGAAAAACAATTAAACTATGATTTTGAGCCGATTTTAGAGGGAAATACTGGCTCGCAAATCGTTTATTCTTTTAATCCACCTAAACCTTCGGATTATGAAGTTTCTACACGTGTAAATAATTTAACCTACATTAGATTTGAAGAAAATCAACATTGGGTAGGCGATTTTCCAACAACTTCATCAGATAAGCAGTTAAATTCAGTCGCAGATTTAGATTTAAATCTTTATACCAAACCCTTAACCGCCACACAATTAGCGTTATTGTATAACGCCTTATTGATGTCTGCTGCGTCTCAGCCTGGTTATATTGGAGTTCCGTTTAGTGCATCTGATCCGATTACATCGGCAGAAGTACAAGCACAATTAAATAAATTAGGTAAAACGGCAACCTTTGCCGATTTATTTGCTAAAGCAGGTGTAGGAAATCAATTATCCATAGGCACATCAAACCAACCACAACCTATTCCACAACCCACACCGAATCCCGGTACGCGTCCAGGTGAAGAAAAAGATGATAAAGATATTGATGATGAACCCAAATATCCTGAACTTGAGTCACCCACAGCACGACAAATTTTAGAGCCATTTAATCAGTTTTTTCCGCAGCTCAAGAATTTTCATTTAGCCGATCGTGCTGTGCAGTGTCCAACGTGGGAAGGGCATATTGATTATTTAAATATTGATGTTCGATTAGATAAGCATTGCCAATATGTAGAGCAAAATAAAGCCGTGATTACTTCCTTGATGCTGCTTATTTGGGGAATTGTCGCATTAAGAATTTTATTGAGTGCATAAGGAATAACAATGGGTAGCTTAATTTTACGTTTATTTAGTGGTTTTCTTGGGTTTGCTTTTAAAGGTATTGTTGCAAAATTTTTTGTTTTTTTCGCACTTTTCTTTATTACAACGGAATTTATTCCCGTGGTGATTGAGTTATTTTTGCCAAAAGAGATACCAAATTTAAATGCGTTATTTATTGGTTTACCTGATTCTATTTGGTATTTTCTATCAATATTGCAAATCCCAACAGGAATAACATTAGTTATTTCGGCAATGTTGGCGCGCTTTATTATTCGTCGTTTACCAATTATTGGCTAGGGAGCATTATGGCTATTTCGGCTTATGTGGGGTTACCTGGACACGGAAAATCTTATGAAGTGGTGAAGTCTGTCATCATTCCCGCCATTGCTTCGGGGCGTAGGGTAGTTTCAAATATTTACGGATTAAACAAACAATTAATTGAAGAATATTGCCTATCAAAAGATAAAAAATTGTCGCCTGATAACTTAGGTGAATTGGTTATTGTCGATAATGATTTATGCTTAGGTGTTGATTTTTACCCTTACAAGAACGCAATAGATAATAAAATTGAAACCTTTTGTAAAGCAGGAGATTTAATCATTATTGATGAAGCGTGGCGATTTTTCCCAAAGAAAGAAAAAATCAATGATAACCACTTTTCATTTTTATCAGAACACCGACATTTTACAGATAGTAACGGCATTTCTTGTGATTTTGTCATATTGAATCAGGATTTAACCAATTTACAAAGAGAGCTTGTGGAGCGAATTGAAACGACATTCAAAATGACAAAATTGGTTGCCGCAGGGTTAAAAAGTCGTTATCGGGTTGATGTGTTTTCGGGTAATAAATGTTGGAAAACCGCAAAGACGGCAAGTTATCAAGAAAAGTATGATAAGGCTATTTTTCCGCTTTATAAAAGCTATGAAACCGATAATGGACGGGAATTAGTCACAGATAAACGGCAAAACGCGCTGAATAAATCCAGTATTAAATATTTTGCCGTGTTTGCCGTATTGATTGTCGGGTTTTCGTTATATAAGCTCATTAGCTTTTTTACGCCACCTGAACAGGATACGCCAAAAGTTGAACAGACATTAAGCGAAAATAAGGAAATTGAAGCGATTACATTAAATAATCAGCCACAACTTCAAGTAACTTTACCGTTATCAACGCAATGGCGCATAACAGGGGAGTTACAAAAATCAGGAAAAGCCTTTGTGATTTTGGCTGATAACCAAGGTAATTTACGGTTAGAACCACGTTCTAACTTTAATTTTACGGGGCGAATGTTGGAAGGCATTATTGATAATCAACGGGTTAATTATTATTCTGGAGTAAAACAATGAAATTACAACGTAACATTTTATGTTTTTTTTCCTGTTTTTTGTTTGGTGTGGCGCAGGCAAAAAATGTTGATTTTAAGCTTGAAGCCGTACCGTTACCGAAAGCGGTAGGAATGATCTATGATGAAGTTTTAGAAAAGCCTTATATGCTTGATCCAAAATTAGCAGCAGATACACGGTTAATCAGCTTTCATACCAAGGAAGACCAAGATTTTA
This sequence comes from Parahaemophilus parainfluenzae, assembly GCA_959020685.1. Lineage (GTDB taxonomy): Bacteria > Pseudomonadota > Gammaproteobacteria > Enterobacterales > Pasteurellaceae > Haemophilus_D > Haemophilus_D parainfluenzae_T. The sequence goes on from CAUETL010000013.1 coordinate 16,908, forward strand.
ATCAGTTTATTACACGCTATTTTGAAAATATGAATATCAAAACCTATGAGAAAAATGGCGTAGTTTACCTTGCGCATATTGAGCCAAAACCGCCAAAAATTATCAAACACAGTTTTGTTTATAATCCTGTTCATCGTGATACAGAATATCTTGCGCAGTTTTTACAAGGAGAGGGGCAAGTCTCGGCAAGTGGTGATAAGCTCGTTTATTATGGAACAGCGGAAGATATTGCAAGAATTAAATCAGTTTTAAAATCGGTTGATACGCCAAGCCGTGAAGTCGTTGTAACGGGTTATGTTTTTGAAGTGCAGGACATTGCCAAAGAAGGAAGCGGAATTAATTTATTGGCAAAATTGCTATCGGGAAAACTGGGTATCAACATTGGTTACAAACAAAACTATGAAAATTTTATTACGGTTAATGCAGGGAATTTGGATGCAATGATTGAGTTATTTCGCACTGATGAACGCTTTCAAGTCGTTAGTAGCCCAACGTTGCGTGTAAAATCAGGTTCAAAGGGAAATTTTTCAGTAGGTTCTGATGTGCCTGTTTTATCAAATGTTACCTATCAGGACGGCAGACCTATTCAATCGATTGAATATCGTTCTTCTGGTGTGATCTTTGATATACAACCAACGATTAAAAGTAATGCGATAGACTTAAAAATCAATCAACAACTTTCTAATTTTGTGAAGACGGATACGGGCGTAAATCAATCGCCAACACTGATTAAACGCGATATTGTTACTGATGTTACGCTTAAAAGTGGTGATATTGTGGTTTTAGGCGGACTGGCTGAAAACAAATTAACGGAGGGTGAAACAGGTTTTTCATTCTTACCGAAAGGCTTCTTGACGGGAAAATCTAAATCAAACACTAAGACAGACATTGTAATTTTATTGCAAGTTAAAATGATCTAATTGAATTTCATAAAGTAAAAACCACAAAGGGTAAAGGCGTTACACGCCTGCGCTTTGTGGTTTTTACCTTGTTACTTCATCATTAAATTTGAATTAGCAATATTATAGGGGGGTGTCGGGGGAAAATGCCACGCATTTTCTCCTGACGTAAGGCGCAGCGGCTGCAGCGCCGGAAACAGAGATATTTATTTGAAAAAATGAATTCATTGCGCTCGGCATTCTTCAAAAAATCACAGCAATTAATGCGCCTTCTGCAGAACCTTTATAGCCACGTCCTTTAAGCTGATTAGATAATGCGAAACGCACCGTGCGTCTTTACATTTCCCTGACATTCCAATTTAACCATTCAATAAAACGATAAAACAACACGTTACAACGTGTTATTCAGCCTTATTTTGTCTTGTTTTACTAGTACCTGTGACTTGTGCATAACTCTGTGATCTTATTAATGCGTAGCTTTCACTAACCTTGTAATTGATTTCGCATAATGTATATTATGTTAAATTAAATATATAAATATGTCACAAATCAATATAGGTGACTATCCTATTTCATGCATTACTCAAAATGAGGTGATTTTGGGTTGTGGATATAAAAGAAATAAATGGATGTCTTTGAAATGGAATAATTAGAATTAGTATGAAATTTGTAGATAACGCTATGTGAATTCTGAATACAATTGCGTACATCAATTCTGCAGATTTCATTATTCTTGATCTGATAATGAGAATTTATTTTACATATGTCACCTAAATGAGAATAATTAACATTGATTTCTCTTTTGTTATTAGTGACTTATAGAAATAATTTAAAAAAAATACTTGACTATTCTCATTTGTGAGATTAGAATGCACACCGATGACAAGTTAAGCAGTCTTGTTTTTATTTTTAATCTCTACTTAATAAGGAAAGGAGTTGGTTATGCTTAATAAAGCAATCGCAGATAAGTTAAATGAACAAATCAATTTAGAGTTCTACTCTTCTAATGTTTATTTACAAATGAGTTCTTGGTGTAGCAAGCACGGTTATGAAGGTGCTGCAGCATTTTTACTTCGTCATGCTGATGAAGAATTAGAACACATGCAAAAATTATTCAAATATGTGAGTGAAACAAGTGGTATGCCACTTTTAGGTAAAATTGACGCACCTAAGAATGACTACAAATCACTTAAAGAAGTATTTGAAACCACACTTGAACATGAAAAACTCGTTACTTCTAAAATTAATGAATTAGTTGAAGTGACTTTTGCAAATAAAGACTATTCTACTTTTAATTTCTTACAATGGTACGTTGCAGAACAACACGAAGAAGAAAAATTATTCAATAGCATTATTGATAAATTTAACTTGGTGGGTGAAGACGGTCGCTCGCTGTACTTTATCGATCGTGACTTAGCAACATTATAATTTTAAAAGGAGAATACAAAATGTTATCATCAAACGTAATCAAATTATTAAATGATCAAATGAACCTTGAGTTCTACTCTTCAAACCTTTACTTACAAATGAGCGCATGGTGCGAACAAAATGGTTTTGAAGGTGCGGCTAAATTCTTATCAGCTCACGCTGCAGAAGAAATGCAACACATGCGTAAATTATTCACTTATTTAAATGAAACTGGTGCATTAGCGGTAATCACTGCAATTGAAGCGCCTGCGCATGAATACAAATCATTAAAAGAAATCATTGAATTAACTTACAAACACGAAAAATTGATCACAAGTAAAATCAATGAATTAGTGGGTAAAACTTTTGAAGAAAAAGACTACTCTGCATTTAATTTCTTACAATGGTATGTTGCAGAACAACACGAAGAAGAGAAATTATTCAGCAGTATTTTAGACAAATTAAATCTTCTTGGCGAAGATGGCAAAGGCTTATTCTTAATCGATAAAGATTTAGGTAACCTTGCTGGTCAAACCGCTTAATTAGATAATTATAAAGCTTAGTAGAAATACTAAGCTTTTATTTTATCCATAAATTGTGACAACGTATCAAATTATTTTAAACTTCCCTTTCATCTTTGAATACAAGTTGATGAAATTTAAAACAACCACACGTTTTTAATGAAATTTTACTTGCAACGAAGTAAGATAAACGTATAATTCAGAACAACCCAAATGCCTGGGTGGCGAAATTGGTAGACGCAGCGGATTCAAAATCCGCCGGTGAATAACCGTGTCGGTTCGAGTCCGACCCTAGGCACCACAGAATTTATAAGCTCTGAAGTTATTCAGGGCTTTTTTATTAGCTAAAGTAAATCAATATGACAGAACAACACCAAGATAAAAAACAGACTTATAATTTCAATAAATTGCAAAAACGTCTTCGCCGTAATGTAGGCAATGCTATTGCAGATTTTGGCATGATTGAAGAGGGTGATAAAGTGATGGTTTGTCTTTCTGGTGGTAAAGACAGTTATACACTTCTCGATATTTTATTAAATTTACAACAAAGCGCACCGATTAAATTTGATATCGTTGCAGTTAATTTAGACCAAAAGCAACCAGGTTTTCCCGAGCATGTTTTACCTGAATATCTGCAAAGTATTGGTGTGGATTATAAAATCGTTGAAGAAAATACTTATGGTATCGTAAAAGAGAAAATTCCAGAAGGTAAAACAACATGTTCTCTCTGCTCTCGCCTACGCCGTGGTATTTTATACCGTACGGCAACTGAACTTGGCGCAACAAAAATTGCACTTGGACACCATCGTGATGATATGCTGGCTACCCTATTTCTGAATATGTTCTACGGTGGGAAACTAAAATCTATGCCACCGAAATTAATTTCAGATGACGGCAAGCAAATCGTGATTCGTCCATTGGCTTATTGTAAAGAAAAAGATATTGAAAAATATGCCGTAGCCAAAGAATTCCCAATTATCCCTTGTAATTTATGTGGTTCTCAACCTAATTTACAACGTCAAGTGGTGAAAGAAATGTTGAATACTTGGGACCGTCAATATCCAGGACGCTTAGAAACCATGTTTAGTGCGATGCAAAACATTACGTTGTCACACTTATGTGACCCAAAACTCTTCGATTTCAAAGGCATTAAACATGGTCAATCACTTGATGGCATTGAAGGGGATACCGCATTTGATGAAGAACGCATCGAACCAATGAAATTTGATGATGAAGATGCCTCTGACTACTCCTATAATGAAATGATCAGCTTTAAAGAAGTGAATTAATATGATTATCGTACAAGGAAAACAAATCGAAACGGACGCCTTTGGCTATTTACTTAATATTGCTGATTGGAATGAGGATGTAGCAAAACACATTGCTCAGCTAGAAGATGTAGAACTGACTGAAGCTCACTGGGAAGTGATTTATTTTGTGCGTGATTTTTACCAAGAATATAACACCTCCCCTGCGATTAGAATGCTGGTAAAAGCAATGTCAGAAAAATTAGGTGCCGATAAAGGTAATAGCCGCTATTTACAACGACTCTTCCCTGAGGGACCAGCTAAACAAGCAACTAAATTGGCGGGTCTGCCAAAACCAGCTAAATGCTTATAGAATAACGTAACCGCGCGATAAAGTGCGGTTATTTTTTTACTCAAATTTCGCTATATACAAAAAAATACAATCGCTATATACTTATCAAAACAACGAATTTTAAGTATATGAATAAATCCTCCCTTACCTTTCCCCTTTTACTTTGCCTACTTATTGGACTCATTTTATGTTCGCTCTCTTGGGGGCGTTTTGCTATTCCACTTGAGAATGTTGTACAAAGTCTTATTGGTAATAATGTCAATGATGTGCAAAACAACATTATTTTTAATCTTCGTTTGCCTCGTGTGATTGCTGCCATACTTGTCGGTGCTTCGTTGGCTATTGCGGGCGTTGTGTATCAAGGTATTTTCCGTAATCCATTGGTTTCACCTGATATTTTAGGGGTATCTAATGGTGCTTGTGTTGGGGCTGCATTAGCGATTTTAATCGGTTCGGGCATGCTGGGTATTCAAGCCTTTGCCTTTGTCGGTGGTTTGATTGCCGTCTTGCTCACCATGAATTTACCACGTTTAATTCAACGCGACTCCACCATTGTTTTAGTGCTTTCCGGCATTATCGTTTCGGGCTTTATGATGGCAACATTAGGCCTATTGAAATATCTCGCCGATCCCGAAACTCAGTTAGCTGACATTGTGTATTGGCAATTAGGTAGCCTAACTAAATCCAACTACGACAACTTGCTCATCCTTTCTCCTATCATTTTGCTCACTAC
>CAUETL010000014.1:0-21711 GCA_959020685.1 Parahaemophilus parainfluenzae
CACCAATATCGATGACCAGTTTACGTCCGCTTTCGGGTTGAGTGTGGCAAACACCCGCATAAATAGTTTTAGCTTCAGTTTGACCGCTGATGATATTAATAGGATAGGGAAAGACAGTGGCAGCCTGACGTAAAAATTCGTCATTATTGACCGCTCTTCGTAAGGTATAAGTGCCGACGACATTCACATCTTCTGGCGCAAAGCCTTGTAAGCGTTCAGCAAAAAGTGCAAGGCAATTTACACCGCGCTCAATGGCTTCTTGGCTTAATACATTGTGCTCGTCTAAGCCATCGGCAAGTCTCACTTTTTGTTTTAAACGAGAAAGCACCTGAATCGAGCCATTGATAATGCGTGCCACAATCATGTGGAAGCTGTTTGAGCCTAAATCAATGGCGGCAATCTCCCGGGCCTCACCTCGGTGATGAGGTTCTGCGAGTTGAGCCAGTTGCTTGTCGTTATGCATGTCCTTTCCTAAAATTCAAATTGATACAATAAATCAAAAACTTGGTTTGTGCTGGAAACCGATTGGAAATAAAGTTGTGGCATTAAGCGGTAACGCAAGGTCACTTCGGCTAAGCCATCAAATAATCCCACACCGTATTTCACTTGTAAGCGTTTACCAATATTACCACTAACTTGTACTTTGGAGCTATCCCCAACACCGGCAGTGCCTAAGTTTAAGTCTTGAATACCAAAGGCTTCGCCAATACCGCCGACGACTTTACCACTTTTCGCTAAACCTAAGCCAAGTAATGCGGCGCCCACAGAACCACTAGAACCTGCTTCACCGCTGTTTTCTAATGAGCGACCGGTTAATAAATAAGAAAGTGCCTGGTCTTGAGATTTGGCTGGATCAGAGAAAATAGTGACTTGTGGGCTAGATGCCATACCAATCACTTTTACCCCTGCGGTCACTTTACTGTCTTCCATAGCCTCAGGGTTACGAATCGCTTCAATATTCAACATCGGCTGTGAAGGTAAACCAGAGAAGCTGATTTGTCCTTTACGAATTAATAAATCCTGTCCAAAAGAGGCATAACGACCATTTTTTAGGTTAATTTGACCAAATAATCCTAGCTTACCTTTATCCTGTTTCACCGAAAGTAAACCATCCAAATTCGTTTTTAAACCATAGGCATCTAAATGCACATCATCACCGATTTTAATTTTTAAATCAGATTGAATTTGCATCCCAGATTTCGTTTCTGAAGCAAATTGGCGATTAATGAGTTCTTCTTTACTTTTTCTTGGGCCATTTAAAATGACTTCATCTTCACTCACTGGTTCAGCATTGTCCGGTAAGCTTTCAATGGCAATTCTTGCCCAAGGGATATCCACATTACCACTCAAATCTAAGAGTTTTGGCGAGGCTTTGACAACCACATTCGGGCTGACTTTTAATTTCGCCATGGATGGAATATCGACTTTGAAATTATCTGCTTGCGCTCTGACTTCTGCCGTCCAATTATTCATGTGCGCCCAGTTAGCTTGTCCATTAATATTGAGCTTGCTATCTGGTGTTTGAACATGGCCATTTAAGGTTGAAGAGGTGCCATTAAAGCGAATTGCCACTTGGCCATCAGTCACATCAAAAGGCAGGCTTTTCAGTTTCGTTTTCACATTTCGAATATCAAAATTGCCGTTTAATAATGGTTTTTCTAAATTACCACCGAAACTTAAGCGAGAGACCACTTCACCATCTATGCTTTCACCGCTAGAGAAAAGTTGATTGGCTAAGGATAAGCGTAAACCTTCAATGGTAAAGGTACCGCCTAATTGACGACCTTTACTTAAATCATGAATTTTTAAGTCTGTGCCGATTCGACCTTGATTTTGAACGTTAATGTCAGATTTCAAGGTTAAATTGTTATTTTGAATATCGGCATTCACACTTAATTTAGGAATATCCAGCTTAAAGGTGCGGTAGTCTAATTTTTGTGCCACACCAATGTTATTTCCTTCCACTGCCACATTTAGTTGTAATGGTTTATCCGTGAACCATGCCACTTTACCTCGGCTTTGTAACTGGCCTTTGAGTGTATCTTGTTCCATCAATTTATTCACTAAATCTAAATTAATACGTTTAAGCTCAAAAGGGACTTCGCCGTTTTTCCCTGCTGTAAATTGTTGAGGGAAACACAGATCTAAGTCTTGGTTAATCCAGCAGTGTGAACCAATGGTGGCTTGGATTTTTTTATTGTCATAAGTCACCGGAATAGTTTGATTCACTTTAAAATCGCCGATAGGTGAGTTAAGGCTTACTTGGCTTAAATTACCTTTCCATTGCTGAGAAGTGCGGTCAAAATTCCCCGCGATTTGCAAATCAGCTGCAACGGGTTCACCTTTTGATTTTAAGGTGAGCGTATGATGTTTTTCATCACCCGATGCATTCAAATCAATATTATGCAATTTGATGCTATCGCCATAGCGGAAGTTTTCCGCTTTGACGGTAAGTTCACCTTTCACTTGCGGTTCACTCACAACATTACCTTTAATTAAGGCTTTGGATAAGTCTAATCCTTGGAAGTGCAAGCCTTGTGCCGTTAAATCGGTATTAATGCTTGGCGCAGTAAGCTTCCCTAAAATCTGTGCTTTACCAACGACTGAGCCCGCTAAATCTTGCCACAGACCACGTAAGCTTGGTGCGTTGATATCTAAATCTAGGTTTGATTTATCACCTAATGTACCTTTTGCTGCAATGCGGTTATCGCCATAGTTCAGCAATAGATCAGGAATGTTTAATAAGGTTTCATTACTTAAAAAGACACTACCTTTTAAGCTTAATGTGCGAGAGGAAAGACTACCGGTTAAATCCACGGTAGGCACATCCACTTTCCAATGATTGGAATCAGCGGAACCTTGTGAGCTCACTTTGCCTGATAATACGGCTGGCATGGCTGGCACATAAGGGCGAATGTTCATTTTGTTTAAATCAGCGGTCACATCCCATTGCGCGCCATCTTTCCAGTTTGATGAACCCGTTAAACGTGCCGTACCATCTAGGGCAGCAAGTTTTAATTCGTTGATGGTGACTTCGTAGAGTTTACCGTCTGCATTTAAATCAACGTGAGTATGAGGGATATGATCCATCCCCTCCACGCCACCAACAACTTCTGCGTGATAATTCAATAAATCGCCCGTGAGTTTGATATCGACATCGTTAATTTTGAGCGGCGCTAGGCTGTCTGTAAAAGCATATTGACCTTTTTTCGCTTTTAATTGCAGATTTAATGGCATTTTATCTTCAGCCAGTTTCACATCACCTGTTAAGGTGGCATCAAGCACTCCCTGTGTGGTTAACGAAAATGCGGTCGTTTTTTTCAAGGAGCCCGATACATTGAGATCAACTTTGCTGGCAGGAAGAATGGTTTTGTCTTTTGATTTAAATGCCTGGAGATCAGATTTTAATGTGAGATCAACTGGAAAATCGTCATTGAGCTGGAGTTGCCCTTGGCTAGAAAGTGTACCAAGAGAGCTGTCAATGTCGAGTTTTTGTAATTTCACTAAATGATCGGTGGCATCTGCTTGCAATTCCACTTTAGGCACAGTGATTTTTTGGATTTCTTCGCCTTTTTCATTGAGCGATTGATATTGCCAGTTTGTACCCAAAAAACTTGGAATGTGCATATCAAAAGGCAAGTTCACCGCATTTAAATTACCTAAAAAAGCCGGTGTGAGTGTTTGCTCAATTTGCGCCCAATCAACGGGTTTAGCGGGTTCTTTTTGCTCGGGCTGAGGGGGATTCGGTTGAGTTTGGGAGACCGTTGAGAAAAGCACGTCTGAAAGCGTGGTGGGCTCAAGGGTAAGGCCAGATTCATTGTTTAAACTGATCGCACTTTGAAAAGACGAAAACGTAATATTGCTTTGATCGAGTTTCATATCAAAGTCAGTAATCGCCACATTTTTCACTAGCACAGAAACCGGTAAATGGATTTTTTCCATTGGACCACTTTCCGTTTGTTTCTCTTCAGAAGGTGGCATTACACTGGTATCAATGGCAATTTTCGGCTGCGTTAAGCTGAGATCATCAACAATAATATCACCCGAAAGTAAACGAGCTAAATTCAGTTGTAATCGCGTTTTAGGGAGCGCCACATCTACGCCGGTTGTTTGAAAACGTAAATTTTCTAAGACTAAACCATCTTGTAAGCCACCGCTGACTTGCTCAATAGATAAGCTATCGAGCATTTTATCGGCGAATTGAATAAGTGCACGTTGTCCACTATCAAAAGAAAGTGCTGTGACTAAGCCTAAAACAGGGACAAAAATGACCGCACTTCCGACACATAAAATTTTACGGCAGGTCTTTTTCTTTTTAACGGGTTGTGTGGTTTGGTTATCTGGTTGTTTTTCTTGTTCAGACATAGTCATACCCTAAATTTCAGCCCCTAAGCCAATGTAAAATTGAATGTTTTTGCTGTTATCTTTATCTCGAATTGGCGTTGCAATATCAAATTTGATGGCGCCAATTGGCGATGCCCAACGTACACCGACACCCGCACCATAACGCAACTCAGTGGCTTTATAAGAGTTAGCCGCCAAGCCTGTATCTGCAAACACGGCACCCCACCAGTTAGGGTAAACTTGATATTGATATTCAAGGCTACCTGTTACTAAGCGAGAGCCGCCGACTAATTTCCCGTCTTTATTTTTCGGTGAAATTTTCTTATAGCCATAACCTCGCACACTGCGATCGCCCCCCGCAAAGAAACGTAATGCAGGTGGAATTTTACGAATATCCGCGGTATTTAAATAACCAATTTCTGCACGGGTAATAAAACGGTGATTTTCTGCATAAGTACGAATCCAGGCGGTAGAAGCTTGTACTTTAAAGAAATTGGCCTCGGACATCCAAAGCTTATTCCCTAAATCAACTGTGATTTTTTGGGTATCTCCCCATGTTGGGAATTGGCCACCTCTTAAACGGGTACGGTTAAAGCCCCCAGTTGGATAAACCAGGAAGGTTTTATCGGTGAAATCAGCTTGTGTGTAGCTGTCATAACGGACACGAAGACCTGCAAAATATTGCCAACCCTCGCTATTATTCCAATAACGTAATGCAGCGAAAGTGAGGGCTTTGGTATCCGTATCGTTTTTATTTTCTTTTTCATAACCGGTTGAAAATTCATAATAATAATTTAATGGATTTTTCAACAATGGCATTTTATAGGTGGCTTCAAAGTTTTGCTTTGGCGCAGAGACGTAAAGATTGGTACGGAAACTATGGCCTCGGCTATTGATCCAAGGTTTTGTCCAACCAATTTGGACATGAGGGCCTGTATCAGTCGCAAAACCGACCCCAAGCTCCATTGCGTTTTTCTTACGTGGATAAAGTAAAAGTTCGATATCGACTAATTTCTCTTCTTCGCGGACATGCGGTTGTAAAAGTACGGAGCTAAACCAGTTGGTGGAAGAAAAATTATTGGTTAATTCAGATAAATCACTGACTAAATAAGGATCGCCCGATTTGATGTTGAGCATGTTTTGCAAATAATCTTCGCGAATTTGGGAATGGTTGAAGGTGATATTGCCATAATGATAACGTACGCCACTATCAAATAGCATACGCCACCATGCTTCATGCGTTTCTGGGCTGATTTCTAAGCGAGAAATTTGGAATTTTCCGTCAAGATAACCACGAGCTAGCGCAAGGTTTGAAATGCTGCTTTTATAATCATCGTATTTTTGATGCTCAACTAACTCACCTTGTTTTGGCAAGTTTTTACGGAGTGCCGTGAAGTTTTCGTCTTCTGCCGCTTCGCCTGTAATTTCAACGTCTGTTCCTGCAATTTTACTTGGCTCACCCGGGGTGACATTCGCAATAAGTAAATCTCGTTGACCTTTACGTTTTTTCAATTCAAAGGTCACGGAAGAACCATAATAACCAAAGACTCGAAGGCCTTTATCGACAGCATCTGAAACTAATTGTTTATACCGATCTGAGCCATCCATCTCGCCTTTATCAATGAGATTGACATTCATGTCAGTATTGCGAATGGCGCGTTCACCCTTAATACCGCGGATCTCAATATCTACGGTTTGTTCTGCAAGGGCTGAAAAACTCATCCATCCAAGCAAAAGTGCGGTTATTTTTAACGAAATTTTTTTCATTTTATTACAAGCTAAACTTTAAGAAGGTCCACATCAAACCGCCCTAGTTTACCCATAAAATAAGTGGATTACCAACGCAATTATGGATGGGATTTGAAATTGTTATATGCATTTGAGCGTTAATACGACAATGCGATCAAAGAAAGAGTTTCCTTTGCTTTGAAAAAAATAGTGATTGTTCTCTTTATTCAGACATTTAACCAAAATGTAACCGGGCCATCATTGGTTAGCGTTACTTGCATATCTGCTGCAAATTGTCCGTTAGCAACGGTGACTTTTTCTGCACATTTTTGCGAAAAATACTCATACAATTCGTTAGCCAATGCTGGCGCGGCACCTTTTGAGAAACTTGGTCGTAGCCCTTTTTGTGTGTCTGCAGCTAGGGTAAATTGGGATACCACAAGCACTTCGCCACCGATTTGTTGCACGTTTAAATTCATTTTGTCATTTTCATCGCTGAAAATACGGTAATTTAATACTTTCTCGGCAAGTTTATCCGCCTTGGCTTGGTCATCTTCTTTTTCCACGCCTAATAAGACCAATAATCCCTTGCCGATTTGTCCCACAATTTGACCTTCAACTTCCACTTTAGCCTGTGTTACACGCTGAATTAACGCAATCATTTTACTTCCTCTAAATTTGTTTGATTTGTTGACCGCACTTCTGCAAGTACTGCGGCTAATTGTGCACCGAATAACACCACTGTCCAGCTGATTTGAATCCACAATAACATGATCGGCAACGTCGCCATGGCGCCATAAATTAATTGATAAGACGGGAAGGTGGCGATGTACCAAGTAAAGGCTTGTTTTCCTAAGGTAAAGAAAATTGCCGCAATTAATGCGCCTGCTGCAGAGTGTTTGATGCTCACTTTCTTATTTGGCACGACCATATAAATGAGCGTGAAGATAAACCAAGTAGAAAGAAATGGCACAAAACTGAGGAGTTTTAAGCCAAAAGAGAGCGTTTCCGATTGCTCGAACATAGCTTTGACGTAGGAACTCGCCGCAATGCTAGTACCGATTAAAAGCGGACCGAGCGTTAAAATGAGCCAATAAATAGCAAATGACGTAAAAATCGGGCGATTACTAGTGTCTCGCCAAATACCATTGAGTGTACGGTCGATGGAGTTAATGAGCATCAATGCCACTAAAATCAAACTCACAATCCCCACGGCACTCATTTGCTTGGAGTTACGGACGAATTCATCAATATATTGTCCCACAACATCACTCGCGGAAGGAGCGAAATTGGTGAAGATGAATTCTTTCAATGCGCCAGTTACTTCGTTAAAAACGGGAAAGGCGGAGAAAATTGAAAACACCACCATAATTAATGGCACAATGGCAAGCATGGTGCTGTAGGTGAGTGAACCGGCAGCTTGCGTTAATTTGTTTTCTTGAGAACGCTGCCAGAATAATGCGAGAAAAGACGTTAAGGTCATTAGAGCAAGCCTCCGCAACAATGTTTAAATTTCTTTCCCGAGCCACAAACACAAGGCTGTTTATTGCTTGGGAGCGGCACAGTGGGATCAACAAAATACCAACGACCATCGATTTTTACAAAAAGAGAATATTCGTGATGCACTTGCGGCTGTTCTCCGCCTTGAAAATGTGCTTTAAATTCAACCGCACTTTGTGTTTTGGTTAAGGCTTCTGCTTTGACAATGTCTAAACCGAGCCATTGCGTTTCATCAGCCCAATCTTGCAGGGCTTTTTCATCTAATAACGGTTGTTGGCTTGGGACAGTGGTTTGCACGATATAAGGAATCTTTTTAAGCACAAACGCTGAATAGCGGGAGCGCATAAGTTGTTCTGCTGTTTCTGGAAACATATTGCCTGAATGAAAGCGTCCGCAACAATCTTCGTAAGAAAGCGAAGATTGGCACGGACAAAGTGCGGTCGTTTTAGCCGACATTTTAGCCCGCCTGCTGTAAATTACGTAATTGTGAGTTAACAGAACGTTTAAACGCTGGCGCTAATTCCTCAATGGCTAAGGCTTCTTCTAATTCTGCCACACTTGAAGGAGCAGAAAGTAGCGTGTTTAAACGACGAATAGTCCATTCTGGATAAGGACGGTGTTGCAAGATGAGTTCATCGCCTTGATGAATTTCACCTTCTTCGATCACGCGAACATACCAACCTGTCCAGCCAGACTGACGAATTACCTCTCTTGTATTCTCATTCTTGGTATTATGAGATAAACGTTCGCAAGGTTTACGTGGTTGAGACACTTCTAAAAGCGTGGTGCCAATTTTGTAACGATCGCCTATACAGACATTATCTTCATGTAAGCCGGATACCACAAAGTTTTCACCATAAATCGCGCTACCGTGAAAATCAAACTTTTCACCAAGTAGTGCGTTTAAAGCAGGGAAAGACACATCAGACATAAAAAACAAGGCTTTATCAACACCACCGTGATGGGCTTTTAAGCCCACATCGTTACCTTCTGCTCCCAGCGTGTGCACTTTTACCATGGGTACCGGTTTTTTACGGATGGCACTTTCATATGAGCTGCCATCAGGGAACGTTAAGGTTTCTATCAATCCTGTTTTAATAATAAGAATTTTTGCGTTTGACATCTATTTTTCCTGCTTTGAGTTAGTTTTGATAAATTATACCGTAAAATCACTTAAATTTTGACCGCACTTCGTTTTTTCCTTATTATTCGTTTAAATAAAACCAACAAAACAAAGGAATCTTTATGCAATATTCTCTCGCGCGTACCGAACAAGGTCAAACCCTTGGTATTACCGCAAAAATGGCAAACCGTCATGGCCTGATCGCTGGGGCGACAGGGACGGGTAAAACTGTCACACTACGCAAAATGGCAGAAGCATTCAGTGATGATGGCGTGCCGGTCTTTTTAGTGGATGTAAAAGGCGATTTGTCCGGTTTAGTGAAAGCGGGCACATTCAGTGGCAAAGTGGCAGAACGCATTGAGCAATTTGATTTAGGTGGCGAGAGTTATTTAAATGGCTATCCTGTGTCATTTTGGGATGTATTCGGTGAAACCGGTATTCCGCTTCGTACCACGATTTCTGAAATGGGACCATTATTACTTTCCCGTTTATTAAATTTAAACGCAACCCAAGAAGGCTTATTAAACCTCGTATTCCGTGTTGCAGATGACAAAGGCTTGTTACTCATCGACTTAAAAGATTTACGTGCAATGCTTAAATTCGTAGCGGAGAACGCCAAATCGTTCCAAGTAGAATACGGTAACGTATCAGCCGCGAGTGTGGGGGCGATTCAACGTGCCTTACTAACACTTGAAAATGAAGGGGCGACCAATCTTTTTGGTGAACCTGCATTAAATCTTGAAGATTGGTTACAAACCCGTGATGGTCGTGGAGTAATCAATGTTTTAAATTCTGAAAAATTAATTAATTCTCCAAGAATGTATAGTGCATTCTTGCTTTGGTTGATGTCTGAATTATTTGAGCAATTACCAGAAGTGGGCGATCCAGATAAACCAAAATTTGTGATGTTCTTCGATGAAGCACACTTACTCTTTGATGGTGCACCGAGTGTGTTGGTGGACAAAGTGGAACAAGTGGTTCGCTTGATTCGTTCTAAAGGGGTGGGGATTTATTTTGTAACCCAAAACCCATTAGATTTACCGGATACCGTGTTAGGCCAATTAGGTAACCGTGTACAACACGCGTTGCGAGCTTTCACTCCACGCGATCAAAAAGCAGTGAAATCTGCAGCGGAAACGTTCCGTTCAAATCCTGCTGTCAATGTGGTGGAAACCATTTCAACTTTAGGTGTAGGCCAAGCATTGATTTCATTCTTAGATGAAAAAGGCATGCCAGCGCCCGTTGAAGTGGCTTATGTTTATCCGCCGAAAAGCCAACTTGCCCCGATTACTGAAGAAGAGCGAGCAGCTTGGGTGAAAGACGATGATCTTTATGCATTCTATAAAGATTACGTGGATAATGAATCAGCTTTTGAGGTATTAAATGCGCAAGCGGATTTAGCAGCAGTGCAACAAAAACAAGCTGAACAAGCGCAGCAAGAGGAAGAAAGCGGTTTATTTGGTAGCTTAAGCCGTATGATTTTTGGAACACAAAAACGCGGAGATAAACTTTCGCCAACAGAACAAATTGTGAATAGCGTGGCAAAATCAGTCGGTCGCAATATTCGTAATGAAGTGACCAAACAAATCATGCGTGGTATTTTAGGCGCATTGAAAAAATAACGAAAATTTGACCGCACTTTGCGGCAAGAATGATAAAAAGGAGATTGTTATGTCTGATGTATTTCACTTAAACCTGACTAAAGCACAACTGAAAGGTGCTACACTCGCTATCGTACCAGGGGATCCTGCACGTAGCGAACGTATTGCTAAAAAACTTGATAACCCGGAGTTTCTTGCAAGTACACGTGAGTTCACTTCTTGGTTAGGCTATTTAAATGGTCAACCGGTGGTAGTGTGTTCAACCGGTATTGGCGGCCCTTCTACGTCTATTTGTGTGGAGGAGCTAGCCCAACTTGGCGTGCGTACATTCTTACGTATTGGCACAACGGGTGCGATTCAACCACATATTAATGTGGGCGATATTCTTATTACAACGGGTGCGGTTCGTCTTGATGGTGCAAGCCGTCATTTTGCGCCAATTGAATATCCCGCAGTGGCAAATTTTGAATGTACTACGGCACTTTTCAATGCAGCTAAAGAAAAAGGCATTGAGCCATTTGTAGGGATTACAGCCTCTTCAGATACGTTCTATCCAGGTCAAGAACGTTATGATACTTATAGCGGCAAAGTGTATCGTGATTACCAAGGCTTGTTAAAACAATGGCAAGATCTCAATGTGATGAACTATGAGATGGAGTCTGCGACGTTATTCACGATGTGTAATGCCCTTGGCTTACGATCAGGTATGGTGGCAGGTGTGATTGTAAACCGTACACAACAAGAAATTCCAAATGAAGCCACCATGAAAGATACGGAAGAAAAAGCAGTATCTGTGGTGGTGGAAGCAGCAAGAAAATTGTTAGCGTAATGTGTAAAAGGCGTTTTTAATTAAAACGCCTTTATTTTTTCATCATATTAAAACAAGTGAATTCTACTCACCTCTGAAAATATTTTTATCTCAATATTCAAATTTTTCTCAAAATGCTGCAAAAATGTGATGCGCGTCACAAAATTCGCTCTCCTTTTTCATTAAAATTCTAAACAGTATTTTTACTAGAAAGGATTCATTATGAGCAGTACAACAAATCTTTCATCAAGAATGAATGGTATGAATAGTAGTTATTCAACCGAAATCAAAAGTAAATATTTAAAATATCAGCTTCATTCTCTTATCGGTGTTTTTATTGGTTACATGTGTTACTACATTGTCCGTAATAACTTCGTTCTATCCACTCCCTATCTGGCAGAAAAATTAGAGCTTTCTAAGACGCAAATTGGTTTACTGACATCCTCTTTGCTGATTACATATGGGTGTAGTAAAGGCGCAATGAGTATCTTGGCAGATAAAGCTAATCCTCGCTACTTTATGGCTTTAGGGCTTCTTCTTTGTATTCTTATTAATATTATGATGGGGTTCTCAACAAGCTTCTATTTATTCGTAGGATTAGTCATTTTATTAGGAGTATTCCAGGGAATGGGGGTAGGTCCTTCAATTATTACAGTTGGATATTGGTATCCACGTAGCCAACGTGGGAGAGCAAGTACAACTTGGAATGTATCACATAATTTAGGTGGTGGTATTGTGGCTCCTATTGTAGGTGCTAGTCTTGCTTATCTCGGTTCTGAACAATGGGAAATTTCTACTTATGTTGTGCCGAGTATCATTGCCTTAATTGGTGTTTTCCTTGTGTTATTTTTTGTGAAACGCCGTCCTGCTGAAGAAGGACTGCCAACTGTTGAGGAAATGTATAACGAAGAAACGGTTAATACAAAATTAAAAGGTCATTTATCTGAAAAACCAGAAAATATGACTGCATTCCAAATTTTTTATAAATTTGTCGTTAAAAACCCTAATTCTTGGTATCTCGTTGGTGTTGATATTTTCACCTATATGGTTCGTTTTGGTATGTTAACCTGGATTCCGCTTTATCTTCTTAAAGAAAAAGGTCTTACTAAAACAGATATGGGCGCTGCATTTATGATTTTTGAATGGGCAGCTATTCCATCAACGCTCATTGCTGGATGGTTAATTGATAAATTTTTCCGTGGAAAAATTATGTATTTACCAATGATTTGTATGACGATTGTTTTCTTCTGTGTATTCGGCTACATGAACTCAGAATCTATTTTTGCCATTATTTTATTCTCTGCAATAGTTGGGTGTTTGGTCTATATTCCTCAATCTATGGTTGCAGTACAAGCAATGGAAGTTATTCCTAGTTTTGCATTAGGATCTGCAGTAGGGTTACGTGGATTTATGAGTTATATCGTTGGCTCCACATTTGGTACAACATTGTTTGGTTTTGTTGTAGATAAATTTGGTTGGAGTAGTGGATTCTATACCATCATGTGTGGTGCGGTGATGTGTTTTATTTTCTGCTATTTATCTCACCGTGGATTGCAAAAAATTCTTAATATGCAATAAACAAAAAAGGCGTTTTGAATTAAAACGCCTTTTTTATTGAACCTTAACTATTTGCCCTTGCAAAAGCAGCCGCTTCAGCGATTAATTGGTCATCAGGTCGAATGCCTGTGTAGAGCTCAAATTGTTCGACAGCTTGTAGCACAATGACTTCTGCACCAGAAATGGTTTGTTTGCCTTGCTGTTGAGCAAATTGGATAAACGGTGTTTCAGCAGGAATCGCCACCACATCAAAAGCGGTTTGAGCTTGTTGAATAAGATTTTCAGGAAAGGCGAGATCAAATTCTTCTTTTCCACCTTTCATCCCAATTGGCGTAACGTTGACTAAAATGTCTGCCGATTGATTATCCAAAGATGGGATATATTCATAGCCATAAAGTGCGGCTAAATTTTTACCTGTTTTTTCATTTCGAGCAAAAATCTTCAGATGCTCAAATCCACTGTTTTTAAAGGCCGCGACGACCGCTTTAGCCATGCCACCACTGCCTTGTACAACCACTTTACTCTTTTTATCTAATTGATATTCTTTGATAAGTTTAACAATGGCAATATAGTCGGTGTTGTAAGCACAAAGAAAACCTTGATCATTCACAATGGTATTCACAGACTGAATGGCTTGTACTGAAGGCGAGATTTCATCTAAAAATGGCATGCAGCTTTCTTTGAAAGGCATCGAAACGGCACAACCTCGAATACCAAGTGCACGAATGCCTTTGACGGCGCTTTCAATATCCGTGGTAGTAAAGGCTTTATAGATAAAATTAAGCCCGAGTTTTTGATATAGATAGTTATGGAATGTTGTGCCAAAATTGCCCGGTCTGCCAGAAAGGGACATACAAAGTTGGGTGTCTTTGTTAATCATATCGATTCCTTAAATATTTAGATTTATATCATCATCGATAAAATATTGGTTCATTTCGAATGCCGGTTTTGCCGCTTTGTCTTTGCCAACAATACGAGCAGGTACACCTGCTGCAGTGGCATATTCAGGCACAGGTTGGAGTACAACAGAGTTAGCCCCAATTTTGGCATATTTGCCCACTTCGATATTGCCGAGAATTTTTGCCCCTGCTCCAATCATTACGCCTTCTCGTACTTTTGGATGGCGATCGCCGGATTCTTTACCTGTACCACCCAGGGTGACGCCTTGCAAGATAGACACATCATTTTCAATTACCGAAGTTTCGCCCACGACAATACCGGTAGCGTGGTCAAACATAATGCCGTGCCCAATTTTGGCGGCAGGGTGAATATCCACATCAAAAGCCACTGAAATCTGATTTTGTAAATAAAGTGCGAGTGCTTTTCGATTTTGGTTCCACAAATAATGGGTAATACGATAGCTTTGAATGGCGTGAAAACCTTTTAAATAAAGTAATGGGGTTGACCACAATTCCACGGCAGGATCGCGGTGGCGCACAGCTTTAATATCACAAGCAGCACAATCAATGATATTGGGCTCGGCTTGATAGGCTTCTTCAATAATTTCACGCAGCGAAATTGCGGGCATGATAGGGTTAGCCAGTTTATTTGCAAGTAAATAACTCAAGGCACTGCCAAGATTTTGATGTTTTAAAATAGTGGAATGGAAAAAGCTTGCGAGCATTGGTTCGCATTCTGCTAATTCTTTTGCCTCTTGGCGAATGTGTTGCCATACTTCTAACGTCATTTTTTCTCCTTATTCGCCTTTTCGTTCACGGCCTAATAAGCTCAGTGCGACTTCTTGTGCACTTTTACCACAAAAGAGCATTTGGTAAATCTGTTCTGTAATCGGCATTTCCACGCCTTGTCGTTGTGCTAATAAATAAGTTTCTTTGGTGTTATAAAATCCTTCCACCACCTGACCAATTTCATCCATGGCTTGTTGGCTATCGGTACCTTTACCAAGCATTAAACCAAACCGACGGTTACGGGATTGGTTATCGGTACAAGTGAGCACTAAATCCCCTAAACCAGACATACCCATAAAGGTTTGCGTATTCGCCCCCATGGATACGCCTAAGCGAGTAATTTCCGCAATCCCACGGGTAATCAATGCTGTTCTGGCATTGGCACCAAATCCCATACCATCTGAAATACCTGCACCAATCGCAATTACATTTTTAATGGCGCCACCTAATTGAACACCGATCATATCTTGGTTTACATAAACCCGAAAATGCTGGCTGCAATGAATTCTCGCTTGAAATTCTAAGGCAAACTTTTCATTAAGAGAGGCAAGGGTAATCGCCGTTGGCAAACCTTGAGCCAATTCTTTCGCAAAAGTGGGACCTGAAAGCACAGCAGTTGGGATTGCTTTACCTAAGGTTTCTTCCACCACTTCTTGCAGTAATCGGCCAGTGTTACGTTCTAATCCTTTAGTTGCCCAAATTAAACGATGATCAGATTTTAAGTGCGGTCGAATTTTTAACAGAATTTCACCAAAAGCATGGCTTGGCACCACAATTAAAATGTCTTTAGCTTGATCAAGCGCAGTTTTCAAATCTAATTCTAAATGCAAACTTTCTGGAAATTCAATATTAGGCAGAAAACGGCGATTTTGACGTTCTTGTTGCATTTGATGAATGTGATCGGGATTGTGCCCCCAAAGATAGGTTGGAGAACCATTGCGAGAAAATGAGATAGCGAGCGCTGTTCCATAAGAACCGCAACCAAGAATGGTAATTGGAGATTGGGATGGGTTCATTTCAATCACCTTTAAAATAAAAGGGCAGACGATATCGCCTGCCCTCATCACAATTAATGTTGGGTTTCCTGATTTTCTTCCGCTTCGGCTGCTGCTTGCTGCTTGTTCATGTAATCAATGAACAACGCATCGAAGTTTACCGGAGAAAGGTTTAATGCCGGGAATGTACCACGATTCACTAAGTTAGAAATCAATTCACGTGCATAAGGGAAAAGCATATTTGGGCATTGAGATGTTAAGCAGTGTGCCATTTGAACATCTTCTAAACCGCTGATTGTAAATACGCCAGCTTGTTTCACTTCACAAATAAACGCCACATCACCAGAATCTTCCATGGTGGTTTCTACGTTGATGTTTAACGTGACTTCGTATAAATCTTCACCTACCTGAACGGCTTCAGTGCTTAAGTCGAAGCCGAGTTTTGGTTTCCATTCTTGGTGGAAAATATGAGGAAGATTTGGCGCTTCAAAAGAAACATCTTTTACATAAATACGTTGAATTTGAAGTACCGCTTCTTGTTGCTCTTCAGCCGCTACTTCAGGTTGTTGATTTTGTTCAGACATAGAGGATCCTTACTTATGTTTTTTTACTAATGGTAAATTTGCACCCGCCCAAGCCGCTAAGCCGTCTTTTAACACATAAACTTTTTCAAAGCCTTGTTTGGTTAAAAGTTCTGCGGACGTAGCAGAAGAAACACCGTTAACATCCACAATGATAAGCGGTTTTTCTTTGTGATGTTCAATTTTGCCTACATTTTGATTTTTAATTTCAGTTGGAAGCAAGTTTACGCTACCAATGATATGGCCGCGTTGGAATTCATCAATAGGGCGTAAATCAATCACCACGGCTTCTTCGTCGTTCATTAAGCGAACCGCTTCAGGGTTGGTGATGACGCGATATTTTTGTGTCGCACTTTTAAAAAAGGTGAAAAGTGTCATAAAAAGGACAGCAAACCATGCGATCGTTAAAAAAGTGTGTTTTTGAGCAAATTCAATTGCTTGAGGCATAAATTCTTGCATGTTGTTCTCAACTTAATTTTGATTATGAATAAGAGTTTATCTTCAGATGAAATAAGGCTTTAAGTATAACCGCACTTTAGTTATCTTTCAAAAAAATTATCAAGGAAACGCAACGTTGGCGAAAGCTTATACAATCGGATCAATAAAAATGTGATCAGGATCATAAATATACTATCTTTGTGTTTATTCTACGCCTAATTAAGTAGAGAATAGCCAAACTTAGATGATTAAACGTGAAAGGAGACGCGCATGAAATTAAAAAAATTAACGGCACTTATGATGCTCGGATTTGGTTTTTCGGTCGCACAAGCTGCAGAATTACCGAATATTACAATTTTAGCAACAGGTGGCACGATTGCCGGAAGTGGCGAAACTGCCGTTTCTTCTGCTTATAAAGCAGGGCAACTCAATGTTGACGCATTAATTGATGCGGTGCCTGAAATTAAGCAACTGGCGAATGTAAAAGGTGAGCAAATTGTAAAAATTGGTTCACAAGATATGAGCGATGATGTGTGGTTAAAATTAGCGAAAGCGATTAATGCACAGTGTAAAGATACCGATGGTTTCGTGATTACTCATGGTACCGATACCATGGAAGAAACCGCTTATTTCTTAGATCTTACTGCGAAATGTGAAAAACCAATTGTATTAGTCGGTGCAATGCGTCCTGCGACAGAAAAAAGTGCGGATGGTCCATTAAACCTTTATAACGCCGTCGTCGTGGCAACCGATAAAAAATCATCTGGTCGCGGTGTATTAGTGGCGATGAATGATGAAGTATTAGGTGCACGTGATGTGACCAAAATGAGTACTACTGCGGTGCAAACGTTCCATTCACCGAACTATGGTACTTTGGGTTATATCCATAACAGTAAAGTAGATTACGAACGCTCACCTGAAAGCAAACATACGGTAAACACACCATTTAACGTAGATAAATTAGACAGCTTACCGAAAGTAGGCATTGTTTATGCTTATTCTAATGCACCAATTGAGCCATTAAATTCATTATTGGATGCGGGCTATCAAGGCATTGTTTCTGCAGGTGTGGGTAATGGTAACGTGAATTCGGCCCATTTAGAACGTTTAGAAAAAGCGGCGAAAGATGGTTTTGTAGTAGGACGTTAATATCGTGTGCCAACCGGGTACAACACACGTGATGCTGAAGTAGATGATTCTAAATATGGTTTTGTGGCTTCAGGTACATTGAATCCGCAAAAAGCACGTGTGTTATTACAATTAGCCTTAACACAAACAAAAGATCCAAAAGTGATTCAACAATACTTTGAGGATTTCTAGGAAAGTCATTGAAAGTGCGGTCAGAATTTGAATCAAATTTTAACCGCACTTTCGGATAAAATAGACTAATCCAAGTAATAAATATAGATAATGCACTAGTTTGTTGTTAATATATGTCCTGGAATTATTTTAAAAATTAATATGGAGAAAATATTATGATTTGGGCTCAACTTTTAGTCGTCCTACTCTTTATTTACCTAGGGGCTAGATTAGGCGGTATTGGTATCGGTTTCATGGGTGGTATGGGTGTTGTGGCACTTTCACTGCTTGGCTTAAAACCGGGTGCCATTCCGTTTGATGTAATTTCAGTTATCATGTCTGTAATCATGGCAATTGCTGCAATGCAAGTTGCGGGTGGTATGGATTTCTTAGTAAAAGTAGCTGAAAAAATTCTACGTAAAAATCCAAAATACATTACCTTCCTTGCACCAACTGTAACTTACTTTATGACTGTACTTGCAGGTACTGGTCACACAGCATTCTCAACACTTCCAGTGATTGCTGAAGTAGCAAAAGAACAAGGTATCCGTCCTTCACGTCCACTTTCTATTGCGGTTATCGCTTCACAAATTGCGATTACAGCGTCTCCAATTTCTGCTGCGGTGGTATTCCTTTCTGCTGAATTAGAGAAAAACTTTGGTTTAAGTTACTTACAATTATTAGGTATTTGGATCCCAACTACTTACGCAGCATGTATGATTACTGCGGTGATTTGTAACTTCCTTGGTAAAGATTTGAAAGATGATGAAGTTTACCAAGATCGTCTAGCAAAAGGTTTAATTACTATGCGTGGTGAAATGCAAATTGAGATCAAACCTTATGCAAAACGTTCTGTTGCAATTTTCCTTATCGCGATTTTAGTGGTCATGCTTTATGCAACTGCAATCAGTAAAACAGTTGGTTTAATTCAAAACCCAATTCTTTCTCGTGATAACGCCATTATCTCTTTTATGCTTTCAACTGCAGCTATTATCACTATGGCATGTAAAGTGGATACCGCAAAAATTACCAATGCAGCAACCTTTAAATCAGGTATGTCAGCAGTAATTTGTGTGCTTGGCGTAGCATGGTTAGGTAATACTTTCGTTGAAGGTCATATCGATCAAATCAAAGCGGTATCAGCTGAGTTTTTACAACAATATCCTTGGAGTTTAGCGGTAATCTTGTTCTTTGCGAGTACCTTACTTTACTCACAAGCTGCAACTGCAAAAGCATTATATCCAACTGCAATTTTATTAGGTGTTTCTCCGGAAGCCGCGATTGCAGCATTTGCCGCAGTATCAGCATTATTTATCCTTCCTACTTACCCAACCTTAATTGCGGCAGTAGAAATGGATGACACTGGTTCAACTCGTATCGGTAAATATGTATTCAACCACCCATTCTTAGTGCCGGGTGTGATTGCAATCAGTTTATCTGTATTATTCGGTTTCTTAATGGCGGGTGCAGTTTTATAATCTCCCATTAAGCTAACATAAATGAAAACCATCTTGTCTGCGGATAAGATGGTTTTTTAATGGGGAACTTCTTCTCGCTGTGATACTCTAAAGGGCAACCTATTTTTATATATAAGGAAAACCAATGAAGTTATTTAAAATCCTTTTTGCTGCATTAATTGCTTATGTGCCAACAGCATGGTCTGCGGTGGATTATAATATTAAATACAGTTCCAATTATTTAATGCCGGCGTATGTGCATTTTAAAGCTGATGGTTCACAGTATTCAGTCAATGCGAAAATTAATATTCCGTTGTACAACATTGTGTTTACTTCTCGTGGTTCGCAAACTGCGAGCCAATTTAAAATGGTGAATTATCAAGATGTGCGTAATGGTAAGCCTTATGCTATTTCTAAAATTTCGCCAACAACAATTGAATACGGTAAAGTGAAAAATGGGTTAGAAACCGAACCGTTAACATTACCGACTTTTGACTTATTCACCATGGCATTTCAGTTGAGCTATTACGATAAATTGCCAACCAGTTTCCAAATTACAAACGGTAAAAAACTTTACCCAATGGAAAATGTGAATGTGAAGAAAGTGGAAAAACAGATCCAATATAACAAGCAAACTGTCACTGAAATCACTTATTCATTTAAAACAGGTAATAAGGATATTATGGTGAAGAAATTCTCAGGTGAACAATTTCCACGTTATATCAAATACACCAGAGATGGTGATGATTATGAGTTAGAGTTTGATGAGTTTGTCAAATAACATCAGATGATAAAAAGAAGCCACGCAAGATTGCGTGGCTTTTTATTTTAGTGTGCATACATAAATACTTGAACGAGAAGAAGTATCGATGAGATAACAAATTGACAGCCCACGATTGGCATGACAAATTTCAGCCATTTATTGAATGGAATACCAAGCATTTGTAGCGTGACAAGGACTAATCCTGTTGGCGCAAGGAATAACATAATATATTGTCCCCAGTTGTAAGCTGATACGACGATATCTCTTGGAATGCCAACAGTATCAGCCAGTGGTGCCATAATTGGCATAGCGAGTACGGCAAGGCCTGAAGAGGAAGGTACAACCAATCCTAAGAAAATGAAGACAATGAGCTGACCGATAATAAAGACACCGCCATTCATTCCCCCGACAAGATGTGTCATATAATCGAGAATCGTGTCTGAAATCATCCCTTGTTCCAGAATGATATTAACTGCTCGAGCAAGTCCGATGATCAATGCGACACCAACTAATTCAGAAGCACCATGAGTAAACCCATTTATGACATCTTTTTCAGGCAATCCACTGATAAACATAATAATGATGGTAATGGCTAGGAAGGAAGCCGCCATTTGAGGGAACCACCAACCCCCAAACATCACCCCCCATACCATGAGAGGAAAGGCGCCACTAAATAGAATCAGAATCAGTTTTCTTCTAAAGGTAAATTCAACGGTTGCATTCGGATCAATATCTTTCATATAGAGATCATAGAAGGCTTGGCGATCGTCATAGGTATAAGAAAATTCAGGATTAGCACGTAGTTTTTTACAGTACCAATACATATAGGCTATTACACAGGTTCCACCAAGAATAAGTCCCAGTGTGCGAAATCCCATCCCTTCAGTGAATGGAATCCCTGCCGCGTTTGAAGCAATGACAACGGAGAATGGATTGATTGTAGAGAAGGCTGTACCCATTGAAGCAGCGAGAAATATGGCGCCGACACAGACAATCGAATCATAACCTAAGGCTAAAAAGACAGGAACAAGAATCGGGTAGAAGGCTACTGCTTCTTCTTCAATACCACAAGCCGTACCGCCTAATAGCATTAACACGCAGACAGCAAAGACAACAGAGAATTCATTTCCTTTTGTTTTCTTGGTGAGAGACATTAATCCGGCATTGAATGCTCCAGTTTTGTTTATCACACCAATCATTCCACCGAGTATGAAGATAAAAATCATAATATCCGCGACTTCAATGGTGCCATCCACCATGGCGTGAATCATATCGGTAATGCCTTTTTCGTGTTGTTCAATGCGTTGATAGGTATCGGGGATAGCAATCGGCTTTTTGATAATGCCGTTGGTGAAATTAGAAAGTTGAATTTTGATATTGAGTTGATTAAGGGTTTGTTCTGTTGCTGGATAGCTTTGATCGGGAATTCCGTGGGTTTTGACAATAAAATGATTTTCGGTGCTGTCGTAGGAAAGTTTAGAGTAGGACCCTGAGGGAATAAGCCAAGTAAGACCAATAGCAATAAGAAGAATAATAAAGAGAATGCTAAATGCGGAAGGGAATTTCATCTTTTTCTTTGATGCTTCCATTATGGAGAACTCCTTGTGTTCGGATTAATCAATAAGCCGAGCGCGTATTCTACACAAAATGAGCAAAAAAGCAAAGTGTGATTTTTGAAAGAATGCAATAATAACGG
The DNA here is from genome assembly GCA_959020685.1 of Parahaemophilus parainfluenzae. Taxonomy (GTDB): domain Bacteria; phylum Pseudomonadota; class Gammaproteobacteria; order Enterobacterales; family Pasteurellaceae; genus Haemophilus_D; species Haemophilus_D parainfluenzae_T. Next base: position 21,579 of record CAUETL010000014.1, read on the forward strand.
GGTGAGCAATCGTTTACTTAAGCCAGGTTTTGTTGTGAGTAAGCCTAGCTTAAGTCTATTTTATTTAGGAAAATTGAGTAATTTTTTCACTCAAATCATCCAACATTTCATAACGTTTTCGGTACATGGAACG
>CAUETL010000015.1:0-21333 GCA_959020685.1 Parahaemophilus parainfluenzae
TCAACAATCTCTTGAGAGGCGCCTCTATGTGTGATACCGATCTGTATAGCATCAGATCATAAACCTGCAAGTCTTTGCTTGCACTGGCAAAGTCAAATAATCCACCGATACCAAAGGTAGAGTTAATCCAGAAACGGTTGAAGTGAATAAAGGCTTTTTTCGGTTCACCTTCTAATAAACGGTTCACAAAGCTCACTGGTTCATCTAAGTTATTTGCCACATTGGATAAACCTTTTGTGACCGGTGTCGGCACGTAATCACGCCAGCCTTTCGCTGCAGGTTCTAACACATAACGGTCCATGACTTTATAGTTAAAATCAAACATCGTACGGTTAAAACTTTCTAATTTATCATTGCGTTCACCATCTGCTTTGGTTGCACAACCAGTTAATACAGCTGTAGCCATTAAGCCGACCGCAAGTAAAGGTGTTTTTTTCATTCCACTCTCCTATCACAAACAATTGTCTTTATTCTAACCAACTTGAAAGATAACTACAAAAAATTTATTGAAATCCTAATATGACTTTTCTGTTAGCTATTTTTAATCATGGTGCTCTTTAGTTTTCCCAAAATAACTTTTGTTCCCGACATAAACAAAAATGCCACCTTTCGGTAGCATTCTTTGCAATATAGATTAATTATTCAGTTGCATCTTTTAGTGGAATTTCTGCATCTGGCTCGTGAGTAATACGGTTACGTAAATCACGACGAATAATCTCAATTGTCCAGAACCAGAAAATGTGTCCCACTAATTCAGAAATATGTTCATATAACGGCCATTCTGCAACAGGTGGTGTTAAACCTAATGCAGGGAAAGTGATGTAGTGCACACAAATATCTGCGATTAAACCTGCACCAATACCTTGCCAGAATTTGATTTTAGGAAAACGTTCTGCCACTAAACAGTAAGCGATAGCAAATACTAATGAGAAAGTAATGTGAGTCACGCCAATCCAGTCAAAACCATGATCCGCAAAAGTAAATGCTGCTTGAGTTGGATCAATACCTAAATAATCACGTAAGAATACGTGTGGTGGGTTTAAGACTGCACGTGAACAGACTTGAAGAATTTGATCTTGACTTAAACCTGTGATGTCTACTTTACATGCTGCTGCGAAGAAATCGATTGGACTACGCGGTGGGAATGGATGCTCAGCACCCCATTTTACGAATGCAGAAATTAAACCTGCAATAATACCAACAAAAATCGCTACGCCATAACGACGACGATTAGCAGGAGTTTGTTCAAAAATACCTGACATATATTTGCTCCGAAAAAAGAAAAAATGACCGCACTTTGTATCAAAAGTCGCGGTTCCCATTTTGCTTTAGCAAAACTTGTCTTGAATTCTCAATGACTTTGGTGAGTTAGTCAAGAACTAATTATTAAGAGTTAGAACATTTTATGATAAGAATAAAAAATGCGGTTATTTCTAACCGCACTTTCATGTTTTTAAAATTAAAGTTTTGCTGAAAGCATTGCTTCTAATTTCTCTTGGTCAACTGCAAATTTGCGAATCCCCTCTGCCAATTTCTCAACAGCCATCGCATCGCTGTTATGTTGCCAGTAGAATTCAGCTTCAGTTAATGGTTGAGGTTTCGCTTTTACTTCACCTTTGTAATCTAGTTTACGTACAAGTGCGGTTGAATTTTCTTGTAATTCTTTAAGTAAAGCGGGTGCGATAGTTAAACGATCGCAACCTGCTAATTCAATAATTTCACCGACATTACGGAAACTTGCGCCCATTACCACTGTTTTATAACCGTATTCTTTGTAGTAGTTATAAATTTTGGTTACAGAAATAACACCAGGGTCTTCTGCTGGAGCATATTCTTTTTTATCAGTATTTGCTTTGTACCAGTCTAAGATACGACCGACGAATGGTGAAATTAAATAAACCCCCGCTTCAGCACATGCACGAGCTTGCGCTTCGGAGAATAATAAGGTTAAGTTACAGTTAATGCCTTCTTTTTCAAGAATTTCTGCTGCACGAATACCTTGCCATGTTGAAGCAATTTTGATCAAAATACGCTCATTTGAAATACCTGCCGCATTATAAAGTGCGATAAGTTTACGTGCTTTTTCAACAGTTGCTTGAGTATCGTAAGAAAGACGTGCATCCACTTCAGTTGAAATACGTCCTGGGACAATTTTTAAAATTTCTAAACCGATGTTTACCGCTAATTTATCTTCTGCATCAATTAATTGTTGTGCTTTATCCGCACTTTGAGCTTTAGCATAAGTAATCGCTTCATCAATTAATGGTGCATATTGTGGTAATGCTGAAGCACTTAAAATTAAAGATGGGTTTGTTGTTGCATCTTGTGGTTGGTATTTTTTAATTGCATCAATATCGCCCGTATCAGCCACGACGACGGTCATACTACGAAGTGAATCTAACTGAGTTGTCATTATATTCTCCTTGAATGGATTTGTTTGAATTCAACTGCCTTACGATAGCATAATTAGCTTTAAAAGGGTAATTCGTCCAGGAAAATATTTACGATAGGAAAAACCAATACATTCTCGATTTCCTCTCTCACATCATCACTTTTAGCAATTTTTTCGTAATTTATTAGATACAAATCACAAAACGTTATTTTTCTTTAAATAATCACCTTACAAATCTTTACAAACATGAATTTTTGAGCTAATAAGAGAAGGACTCTTTATAAAAATATCGCCTAATGACAAGGAGGCTCAAATGCAACACAAACTACTTTTCTCTGCAATTGCTCTTGCTCTTTCCTATTCTGCGCAAGCAGTTATAGTACCTGAGGGAACGCAATTAGATGAAAAACAACATATCGTGATCAATAACGGGGCCGAACCACAAAGTTTTGACCCACAAAAAACTGAAGGTGTACCTGAATCTACCGTTGCTTATCAATTACTTGAAGGCCTCGTCACCTCAGACTCCGAAGGTAAACTTCAACCGGGTGTAGCTGAAAGCTGGGAAAACACACCAGACTTTAAAACGTGGACATTCCATTTACGTAAAGATGCCAAATGGTCAAATGGTGATCCTGTTACCGCGCACGATTTCGTGTTTGCTTGGCGTCGTTTAGTGGATCCTGCAACTGCAGCGCCTTATGCAAGTTACTTAAGTTATTTACAAGTAGAAAATGCACAAGACATCATTGACGGTAAGAAAAAACCGGCTGAATTAGGTGTTGAAGCAAAAGATGATTACACCTTTGTGGTTCATGCAACCAATCCTGTGCCTTACGCAGTCAGTTTAACGACTCACCAATCCTTATTGCCATTACCGCAAAAAGTGGTCGAAAAATTTGGGGATGCATGGGTGAAAAAAGAAAATTACGTGGGTAATGGTGCCTATAAGCTGGCGAACCACATTATTAATGAAAAAATCGAATTTGAACGTAACCCGCTCTACTGGAACGATAAAGAGACTGTCATTAACAGTGCAACCTTCCTTGCGATTGAAAACCCAAGTACTGATGTGGCACGTTATCGTGCAGGCGATTTAGATATGACGAATTATGCCTTACCACCAGAACAGTTTGCAAAATTACAAAAAGAATTACCTGGCGAAGTATTCACGACACGTACTCTCGCGACCTATTCTTATGAGTTAAACAATAAGAAAGCACCTTTTGATAACGTGAATGTTCGTAAAGCCTTGAACTTATCCCTTGACCGTAATGTGATCACCGATAAAGTTTTAGGTCAAGGTCAAACACCAACCTATGTGTTTACGCCGACTTACATCGAAGAAGGTCATCTCATTCAACAACCTGCTTATTCAAAAGAACCAATGGCACAACGTAATGAAGAAGCCATTAAACTTTTAGAAGAAGCTGGTTACAGCAAAGCGAATCCGTTGAAATTCAGCATTCTTTACAACACCAATGAAAACCACAAAAAAGTGGCCATTGCTGCAGCATCTATGTGGAAAGCGAACACCAAAGGTTTAATTGATGTGAAATTAGAAAACCAAGAGTGGAAAACCTACATTGATAGCCGTCGTGCAGGCCGTTACGATGCGGCACGTGCAGGATGGAATGCGGATTACAACCAAGCCACAACATTCGGCAACTATTTCTTATCTAATTCGAGTAACAACACCGCAAAATATGCGAACCCAGAATATGATAAAGCCATTGCGGAATCTTATGTCGCAACGGATGCAGAAGGTCGTGCAAAAGCCTATGCGAAAGCCGAAGAAATTCTTGCAAAAGATTTCGGTATCGTGCCAATCTTTAACTATGTGAATCCACGCTTAGTGAAACCTTACGTAAAAGGCTATTCAGGCAAAGATCCACAAGATCACATTTACTTACGCAACCTTTATATTATTAAACATTAATTCGTTGCTCGTATTTAAGTGCGGTTAAAAATTATCGTGTTTTTTGACCGCACTTTTCGCCCATTTTGGTTGGAGTTATTATGCTCAAATTTATTTTTAAACGGCTGTTGGAAGCCTTACCAACGCTGTTTATTTTGATTACTTTTTCCTTCTTTCTGATGCGTCTCGCCCCTGGTAGCCCGTTCACATCGGAACGTGCTTATCCACCAGAAGTCATGGCAAATATCGAAGCGAAGTATCATTTAAATGAACCATTACATAAACAATATTTCCTTTATTTGGAAAATCTTTCCAAAGGCGATTTTGGTCCCTCTTTTAAATATAAAGATCAATCGGTCAATGATTTAATCGCATCAGCCTTCCCTGTTTCCTTAAAATTAGGGATGGTCGCCTTCGCCTTTGCAGTGGTATTAGGTGTCACAGCGGGTACGCTTGCCGCGCTCAATCAAAATAGCCGTTGGGATTATATTTTGATGAGTTTCTCAATGCTTGGCGTCATTATGCCAAGCTTCGTCTTCGCACCAGTCTTAGTTCTGATTTTCGCCATTTATTTAGGTTGGTTACCCGCTGGTGGTTGGAATGGCGGTTCAGCGATGTATATTATTTTACCTGTAGCCTCTTTAACTATTGCTTATGTTGCAGGGATTGCGCGTATCATGCGTGGCTCCATGATTGAAGTACTGCATTCCAACTTTATTCGTACCGCCAAAGCTAAAGGACTTTCTACTTCGAGAATCATTTTAAAACATGCTTTGCGCCCTGCTCTTTTACCCGTGATAACCTATTTAGGCCCCGCTTTCGTAGGGATTATTACCGGCTCAATGGTTATCGAAAGCGTATTTGGTTTGCCTGGCATGGGGTTATTATTTGTAAACGGCGCATTGAACCGCGATTATTCATTAGTTTTGAGCCTCACTATCTTAGTTGGCACATTAACCATTTTATTTAATGCGATTGTGGATATTTTATACGCCATCATCGATCCAAAAATTCGTTATTAAGGATAAGTTATGACAGATTATCGTACTCAGCCGATTAATCAGAAAAATGCGGATTTTGTGGAACACGTGGCTGACCGTATTGAAGAAATGCAACTAGAAGGCCGCAGTCTATGGCAAGATGCGAAACGCCGTTTTTTCCGCAACAAAGCGGCCGTTGCCAGTCTGATTATTCTAGCGTTTATTATTGTATTTATTACCGTAGCGCCTTGGTTCTTCCCCTTTACCTATGAAGATACCGATTGGAATATGATGAGCGCCGCACCAACAATGGAAGGCTATCACTTCTTCGGTACCGATGCCTCGGGTCGCGACTTGTTGGTACGCACTGCTATCGGTGGACGTATTTCCTTATTGGTCGGTATTGCTGGTGCTTTCATTTCCGTGACTATCGGTACAATTTATGGAGCGATTTCCGGCTATGTAGGCGGTAAAACGGATATGTTGATGATGCGCTTTTTAGAGATTCTCAGCTCATTTCCATTTATGTTTTTCGTGATTTTGTTGGTGACGCTTTTTGGCCAAAACATTTTCTTAATTTTTATCGCTATCGGTGCCATTGCTTGGCTTGGCCTTGCACGTATCGTGCGTGGACAAACGCTCAGCCTAAAAAATAAAGAATTCGTCGAAGCCGCCATCGTTTGTGGCGTACCTCGTCGCCAAATCATTTTGAAACACATCATTCCAAATGTATTAGGCTTAGTGGCAGTATATGCCTCACTTGAAGTGCCAGGACTCATTCTATTTGAATCATTCTTAAGCTTCTTAGGATTAGGTACACAAGAACCAATGAGCAGTTGGGGCGCGCTATTAAGTGATGGTGCTGCGCAAATGGAAGTGTCGCCTTGGTTATTAATTTTCCCGGCATTTTTCCTTTGCCTTACCCTATTTTGTTTTAACTTTATCGGTGACGGGTTGCGTGATGCACTCGATCCAAAAGATAGATAGGAGCGAATCATGAATCCTTTATTAGATGTAAAAAATCTCTACGTTCGCTTCAAAACACCAGATGGCGTCGTCACCGCAGTGAATGACCTAAACTTCATGCTCAATGCAGGAAGCACGCTGGGAATCGTAGGTGAAAGTGGCTCAGGCAAATCACAAACAGCATTTGCCTTAATGGGTTTATTGGCGGCAAATGGTACAGTGGAAGGTTCTGCCATTTTTGAAGGGAAAGAATTGGTTAATTTACCGAAGGCTGAATTGAATAAAATCCGTGCCGAGCAAATTTCCATAATTTTCCAAGACCCGATGACGTCTCTCAACCCTTACATGAAAATCGGTGAACAGCTCATGGAAGTGCTACAGTTACACAAAGGTTATGATAAACAAACTGCCTTTGCTGAATCCGTGAAAATGCTGGATGCGGTAAAAATGCCAGAAGCTAAAAAACGCATGGGCATGTACCCACACGAGTTTTCAGGTGGTATGCGTCAACGGGTGATGATTGCGATGGCCTTATTATGCCGTCCAAAACTACTCATTGCCGATGAGCCCACCACTGCTTTGGATGTAACCGTTCAAGCGCAAATCATGACCTTGTTAAATGAGTTAAAACGTGAATTTAATACCGCGATTATTATGATCACTCACGATTTAGGTGTGGTAGCAGGTATTTGCGATCAAGTGATGGTGATGTATGCCGGACGAACCATGGAATACGGCACAGCAGAGCAAATTTTCTATCATCCAACCCATCCTTATTCTATTGGCTTAATGGATGCGATTCCTCGCTTAGATGGCAATGAAGAACACTTGGTCACCATTCCAGGCAATCCACCAAATTTATTGCATTTGCCAAAAGGTTGTCCATTCTCACCTCGTTGCCAATTTGCTACCGAACAATGCCAAACTGCGCCAAAACTGACCGCATTTAATGAAAGTCAGTTACGCAATTGTTGGTTACCCGTGGAGAAATTTACCCTATGACAATTTCAAATAACAAAGAATTACTCCTTGAAGTCAATCACTTAGGCGTCAGTTTTAAAATTAAAAATGATAAATCTCTTTTCTTCGCCAAACCTCAAACCTTAAAAGCAGTAAAGGATGTTTCCTTTAAGCTTTATGAAGGTGAAACTCTTGGTGTAGTTGGTGAATCGGGTTGTGGTAAATCCACGCTTGCACGTGCCATCATCGGCTTAGTCGAAGCGAGTGAAGGGGAAATCTTGTGGCTTGGTAAAAATTTACGAAAACAATCAGCTAAACAATGGAAAGATACTCGTAAAGATATTCAAATGATTTTCCAAGACCCTCTCGCCTCTCTCAATCCACGAATGAATATTGGTGAAATCATTGCTGAACCATTAAAGATCTACCAACCGCACTTAAGCACCGCTGAAGTGAAAGAAAAAGTGCAAGCTATGATGTTGAAAGTTGGGCTTTTACCCAACTTGATTAACCGCTATCCGCATGAGTTTTCTGGTGGCCAATGTCAGCGTATCGGTATCGCTCGCGCGTTAATCATTGAGCCGAAAATGATCATTTGTGATGAGCCTGTTTCTGCTCTGGATGTGTCAATTCAGGCTCAAGTGGTGAATTTATTGAAATCCCTGCAAAAAGAAATGGGGCTTTCCTTAATTTTCATCGCTCATGATTTGGCGGTGGTAAAACACATTTCTGACCGCGTGTTAGTGATGTATTTAGGCAATGCTATGGAATTAGGCAGTGATGAGGAGGTATATAACAATACCAAACATCCTTATACCAAAGCCTTAATGTCTGCAGTTCCAATTCCCGATCCAAAATTGGAACGCAATAAGTCCATCGAATTACTTGAAGGTGAGCTGCCTTCGCCAATTAATCCACCGTCTGGTTGCGTGTTCCGAACTCGCTGCCTGAAAGCTGATGAAAATTGTGCGAAACAAAAACCACCTTTCACCAGCCAAAACAACAGCCATTTTGTGGCTTGTTTGAAAGTCTTATAAAACAAAAAGTGCGGTCAAAATTCACCGCACTTTTTACTTTTACAATCCTAACGTTTCTTCGATTACTTTAGCTAAATCATCTAACATCGCATAACGCTTGCGATACATGGATCGCTTTTTACTCGGCACATCATCAAGGTTTCTATCTATTTCTAAAGACAATTCCCAATAATCTTTCAACTGTCCACCTGATTCAGCAAAAATCGCATCATAATCTACAACATAATGAGAACTTTGAATAAAACGCGATTTATTTTGATATTTTTGTGGAATGCCCAATAACGTCTTAAAACCCAACGCTTTCGTCAATACTTTCATCGTTTCCACCATCAAATAAGCAGGACGTAAACCATGACAAGTTTTTGTGAGTTGCTTCACCATCTCTTTAGAACCCTCAAAATTGGGCCCCTGCACCACAGAAATAAGCAATGACTCGTCAAGTTTGGCAAAAGTAAGCAAATACACTAATTCATTACGTGGTTTATGCCATAACTCCAATACCCAATAGCCTTCCATTGGTTGGTGTGTGGTCATCGACAATATCATTTCAAAATCAGGAATCACTTCACCAAAACTTAATGACGTTTTATAAATAGGTGCTGAAAGTGCGCTCAATTTTTTAGGTAAAAAAAGTAGATTATCGCAGATAGCTTGGAAACGCTGTTTACTGTTAAAACGTTTATCTAAAAAACGATAAACTAACGGATAGCTATAATCTGCATGTTCATTTAATAACGTCACAAGAAAAGGATGCTGGTTAATAAATTGCTCAAATTGAGCAATTAATCCACGGTGTAAAAAAGCACGAAGACGATAACGTAGGCGCTTAAGCGTATAAGAACGCCCAGGTCTATCGGGATAAACGGCTTCCGCTTTTGGCCAGCGATATTGATTCTCTTGAGATTCCATAGTTATTAATATAATTAAAGAGGCTTTAAATCACACAAAGCGCGCATTCTCTCATAATTTCAGCAATTTTTCTATTTGTGATATGCTAGGATCAATTGATGAAAGGAACCATTATGTCTGAAATTAAACTGAATTATCATAAAACGCATTTTCTTACGAGCGCCCCAAATATTCGTTCCATCCCAGAAGATACTGGAATTGAAATTGCTTTTGCAGGACGCTCAAATGCAGGAAAATCAACCGCACTTAATGCGTTAACCAATCAAAAAAGCTTAGCCAGAACGTCCAAAACACCTGGTCGTACACAGCTCATCAACCTTTTTGAAGTAGAGCCGAATTGTAAACTGGTAGACTTACCTGGCTATGGTTATGCTGCCGTTCCTGAGAAAATGAAAATTGAATGGCAAAAATCCCTCGGAGAATATTTGCAAAAACGCGAATGTTTAGGCGGACTTGTTGTTTTAATGGATATTCGTCATCCATTAAAAGATCTCGACCAACAAATGATCGAATGGGCAGTTTCTGCTGATTTACCGGTTATGTTACTTTTAACTAAAGCGGATAAACTTAGTCAAAGTGCGCGTAGCAAACAGGTCAAAATGGTACGTGAAGCCATTTTACCCTTCCAAGGTGATATTCAAGTCGAAGCCTTTTCTGCACAAAATAAAATTGGCATTGATAATTTGGCTGCCAAGTTAGATAGTTGGTTTTCGCCACTTTTTTCGTAGTTTTTTATCAAGAAAAAGTAATTTCTGCGATCAAGATCGCAAAAAAAGCATAGGATGCATGATTTCATTCTGTGCTTTTTTTATAGTGCGAAAATCTGATTATTTTTGACCGCACTTTAAGGAATCTGAATGTCTCTTGCCATTGTTTATAGCCGTGCCTCAATGGGCGTACAAGCCCCTCTTGTTACCATTGAGGTACACTTAAGTAACGGAAAGCCTGGATTTACCTTAGTTGGTCTACCCGAAAAAACCGTAAAAGAAGCGCAAGATCGTGTCAGAAGTGCATTAATGAATGCCCAGTTCAAATATCCTGCTAAACGCATCACCGTCAACCTTGCACCGGCCGATTTACCCAAAGAAGGGGGACGATTTGATTTACCTATTGCAATCGGTATTTTAGCTGCATCAGATCAACTCGACGGTAGCCGTTTAAAACAGTTTGAATTCGTTGGCGAGCTCGCATTAACGGGTGAATTACGTGGCGTACACGGCGTGATTCCCGCCATTTTAGCTGCACAAAAAGCGAAACGCGCCCCCATTATCGCTTATCAAAATGCCAATGAGGCCTCGCTTGTTTCAGAACAAGAGACTTATTTTGCTAAAAACCTTTTGGAAGTCGTACAATTCTTAAATAATCAAGAAAAATTACCTTTGGCCTCATTACTCGCACAAGAAAGTGCGGTCGGATTTTCAGCTAAAAATCATTTAGATTTGACCGATATTATTGGTCAGCAACACGCTAAACGAGCACTAATGATAGCTGCCGCAGGCCAACACAACCTGCTCTTTTTAGGGCCACCTGGGACAGGTAAAACCATGTTAGCAAGTCGTCTCACTGCATTGCTCCCTGAAATGACGGATTTAGAAGCGATTGAAACCGCTTCGGTTACGAGTTTAGTACAAAATGAATTAAATTTTCATAACTGGAAACAACGTCCGTTTCGAGCGCCACATCATAGTGCCTCATTACCTGCCTTAGTAGGAGGAGGAACCATTCCAAAACCAGGCGAAATATCGCTCGCACATAACGGCGTACTTTTTCTTGATGAATTGCCTGAGTTTGAGCGTAAAGTGCTTGATGCGCTTCGCCAGCCATTAGAAAGTGGAGAAATTATTATTTCGCGTGCCAATGCGAAAATCCAGTTCCCCGCTCGCTTTCAACTCGTTGCCGCGATGAATCCAAGTCCAACGGGTCATTATACTGGAACACATAACCGAACCTCACCACAACAAGTGATGCGTTATTTAAACCGACTTTCGGGGCCATTTTTAGATCGTTTTGATTTATCTATTGAAGTCCCTCTTCTGCCACAAGGTAGCTTACAGAATACAGGAGATAGAGGCGAGACAAGCCAGCAAGTACGAGAAAAAGTGTTGAAAGTGAGGGAAATTCAACTTGCTCGAGCCGGTAAAATCAATGCGTATCTTTCAAGCAAAGAAATTGAACGGGACTGTAAATTACAAGATAAAGATGCATTATTCCTTGAGAATGCACTCAATAAGCTAGGACTTTCAGTAAGAGCCTATCATCGGATTTTAAAAGTCTCACGCACGATTGCTGATTTAAATGGCGAAAAAGAGATACAACAAACTCATTTAGCAGAAGCGCTAGGATATCGAGCGATGGATCGGTTGTTACAGAAATTGTCTGCGGCTTAAAAAATAAAAGGGCGAATGATTCGCCCTTTTTTATCTTCGATTCTTAGTAATAAGAATGTTCACCACGTTGGTGTTCTGTTACATCTCGTGCGCCTTTTAGTTCATTTGGGAAAAGTGCGACCAATTGTTTCTCTACACCATCTTTTAAAGTTACATCAACCATTGAGCAACCATTACAGCCACCACCGAATTGTAGAACTGCATAACCGTCATCGGTAATTTCAATTAACGTGATTTTACCGCCATGGCTGGCTAATTGTGGGTTGATTTGTGTTTGAATCACATACTCTACGCGCTCAATTAAAGGCGCATCATCTGCAACTTTACGCATTTTTGCGTTAGGTGCTTTTAAAGTGAGTTGAGCACCAAGCTCTTCGGTTACGTAATCAATTTCTGCATCTTCTAAAAACGGTAAGCTGATTTCATCTACAAATGCAGAGAACGTATCATACTTCATTTCAGTATCAGTCGCTTCAACTGAATTTGGCGGACAATAAGACACGCCACATTCTGCTCCAGGCGTACCCGGATTCACGACAAAAATACGAATATTTGTACCTTCTTCTTGTGTATCTAAAAGTTTCCGAAAATGTGCTTGTGCAGCATCTGAAATAAAAATTTGTTCCATAAATAAAGTCCTAATACTTGATGCAATATATCAAGAATGATACTCCTATACGGCAATTTTTTCTACATTTATTCCTATTTTTATAGATATAGACAAATCCTATCTTTAAAAATTTAGGCTCTCGCTAAGCCCCATACTTGAATTTCTTTTACACCTAATTTTCGAAGTTGTTTAGCTATCTCTGCCAGCGTTGAACCAGTTGTAATCACATCATCTACCAAAGCGACACGTTCATAAGGAAAAGATTTTTTGGTATTCACTGTAAAAGCATTTTTAAGATTGTGTCGTCGATCTTTCGCCGTTAAACCTCGTTGAGTGTGGGTATGTTTAATCCGTTTCACCACATGATGACAGTTAGGCACATCACACCAGCGACTTAACCAGTTCGCTAATAAATCAGCCTGGTTGTAGCCACGTTGCCACTGTCGAAAATGATATAGTGGTACGGGGATAATCGCTTGTGGTAGAGGGAGTCCATGTGTTCGTCTTGCCTCTCGCACCGCAAGATAAAGCAAACGCGATAAACTGCGATCTAACCAAAACTGTTTTTGGAATTTAAAACGATGAATAAGTGAAGAAAGTGGTTCGAGGTAATGCCCAATAATCACAATACGATCCCAAGCGGGTTCATTTCTCAAACAATGTCCACAGCCCATTGCATAATGCTGCAAGGGGGAACCACATCGCCCACAATAAGGGAAAGTTTTAATCTGCTTCTGACATCGACTGCATAATCCATTTCGACCAAGATGAATAGAACGCTTGCAATGCACACAGCTAAACTGAAAAAAATGGGAAAACATAAAAGAAATTGACCGCACTTTATTTTTTCGCTTTTTCAACTTGCTTAAAATGCTTTTCTTTCGTAGCCATTTCCATTCTTTCACCTTGTTTCAAAATATGAGGGGTCACAAAAATTACGAGTTCTCGTTTTTGATGACGTTCACTTTCCTTACTAAACAAGCGCTTAATACCGGGAATATCGCCCAATAATGGTACTTTATCGACACCTTTCGTGATCGTATCGTGAAATACACCACCTAATACAATTGTTTCGCCATCTTTGGCAAAAACTTGCGTATTAATTTCTTGTTTATCAATGGATACGACTTCATTTTGCCCATAAGCCACACGATTCCCTGGAGAATTTTGACTCACTAATAAATCCAATAAAATATTATTATCCTTCGAAATATGCGGCGTGACTTCTAATCCCAACACCGCTTCTCGAAATTCCACTGATTGAGTGTCATTTTTCCCATTTGTCACCACATAAGGAATTTCTGTCCCTTGTTTGATGCTTGCACTTTTCTTATTGGTTGTGAGTAAGCGAGGGCTCGCTATAATTTCTACGTTATTTTCACGCTCAAGTGCGGTCAATTCTAAGTCTAATAATCGGCCATTAATTTTAGCGACTTGAAGAGCCAATGAGCCAGCTGGCGTGACCGTTGTCGCAAAATTTACATTTAAATTATCACTGATATGACTAAACCCATTCGCATCTAGACTACCACTCACTCGATGTGCTGCTTCAGTAGGATTAAAAATGCCCCAACGCACACCTAATTCTTTTAGGCTTTCATCAGTAATCGTCACAATACGTGCTTCAATCACGATTTGCTCAATGGGTTTATCCAACTCTGCGATTAACTTTTTGATATTTTTGACAGAACGTGAATCATCCTGAATCAGTAATACATTGCTTCGATCATCAAATGTAATTGTTCCACTAGGTGAAAGCAAAGAACCGTTCCCTGTTGTTAACGATTTCATCACATCAGAGGCCTTGGCAAAATGCAGTTTAACCGTTGTACTCACAAGAGGTATTTCACTAGGCAAACTTTCTCCGCTAATCGCCATCGGTTCTGTCATTTTCTCTGCATATTGCTCATGTTGAGAAGGCTTACCCAAATAATAAATATCATTTTCTTGATAAAAAGAGAGCCCTTTGATTTTTGCGACAGAACGCAATAATCGATCAAAATCTACGTTATCTAATTGCAATGAAAGTGTTCCTTCTAGCTCATCATCAATCATTAAATTAGCATTTTGCTCAAGAGCAAGTTGCTGGAGTGTCGCCACCATGGGTGCCTGTTTTAAGCGAAGTGAAAAGACGCGATTTTCGGCCGCTGAGTAAGTTGTCCATAGGATCAAAAAACACATTAAAAACTGACCGCACTTTGTTTTTATTTTCTGCTTTACCATTTTAAAATCTCATGATGATTGAGGTCGTTTGTTCACATTGCCCTGCTTTATAACCTTGAAGCGTCACGCTGTTTTTACTCACTTTTTCGATTAAATAGCCTTCCTTTCCAATTCTCTGCCCGACTTGAGCGGAAAGAATATGCCCATCATTATTAAATAACACTTCTGCCTGTTTACCGTATTGCACAACACCCACAATATGTAGCTGAGCCAATGGGCGTTCCTCCGCCAGTCTCGGCTCCGAATATACGCAAGTCGACACCGGCGGTAGGGTGAGCCCCTCTTTTGGATATTCGGTTTTTTCTCTTTGTTTACGATCAAAAGGATCTTGCGAAAACACGGATACAGAAAAAAACGCTATCAAGATTAAGAAGAACTTTTTCATTATTTGTCCTTATTTAATTGGAAAATTAACTCACATGTAATAGAAGCATTTTCCTCTTCATCTAATTTTTCAATGTTTAATTGCGTTAAGGAAAGTTTAGGAACATCGTTTAAAAGTGCGGTAAAAAATTGTTGTAAATCAACAAAATAGCCTTGTAATGACAAGTGCAACAACGTATGTTGAGAAAAATCCCAACGCAAATCCAACGCTCGAAGTCGCCCATTTAACAACGCCTGTACATGCTGATTAATCGGCAACACAGAATTAGCCAATTCTGGAGAAAGTTGTCGGCTGTCTGACTTTTGTCTTAAGGTTTGTAAAATCTTTTCCTGTTTCTCCCACTCTTGTTGCTGCAAACTCAATTCTGAGTCAAGTCGATGTCGTTCATTACTGTTTTCAACGTAACGAAAAACAGGTAAAAAGATGGCCGCACTTAATGCACTCAACCAAAAGGCTACATGGACCATTTGAGGTAATCGAAGCCATCGCCCAAACCAACTTTGCGCACTTTTTTGAACAAGCTCGTTGATAAGGTTCCTCATTGCACAGGCTCCGATAAATGAATATCAAATTGAAAAAATAACTGCTGTTGCACCGGTTGAAACTTAGTTAAGTTAACCTCTGTAAAATGGCGTTTGAGAAATTGATGTATCTCTTCAAACTCTTGTTGGCTTTCTGTCATGCCTGAAAGAACAACTTGCTTAGCATTGAGCGTAAATTCATCTAACTCACCTTGTTGTAAGGGCAACTCAGTTAATAAATTAAGCATTCGATACACATATTCCGTCTCCATTCCAGTCAACTCATTCATTTCTTTCAAGTCACGTTGTAGTTGTTGAACTTGAATGCGTTTCTGATGGACTTGATGAGTAATTTGTGTCAGTTTTTCTTTTGTCTGATTTAGGGTTTGTGCTTGTTGTTCATTGAGTTGGTTCAATCCAACAACAATCAAAACTAAACAAGCTAGCCAAATTAAACCTTGCCACATAAAACGACGAAAGGCCTTTTGATGTTGTTCTAAGCGCCAAGGCAATAGATTAAGGCTTAACATCACCACTCTCCCGATTACTTGGAGTCAAAAGTGCGGTCGTTTTTGAGGATAAATCCACTAGCTTTAAATCGGTTTGCCAGAGTGCATTACCTAAAGCGATGAAAGGTAAATCTGTTTCAATTCGCAGCCAATCCTGAGGCAGTAATTCGATTGTGCGTGAATTTAATATATCGGGTGTTTGATACACATAAATCTGTTCTATTGTTTCAGGAAAACGCTGGATAAATTGTTGATAAAGCTCAGATAAATCACTTTGAGATTGCAAGACTTGTCGTTGTTGTAAGCGTTCACAAACGGCGAGACAACCTTGTTGATCTTGATATAAAAATAAAGTGTTAATCGGCTCTTGCCCTAAAATGACATAAAATGCGCGTAAAATACTGTGATTCAGTAAATCAAGTGCGGTTAATTTTAGCGGCAAATATTTTACTAATTCTGCATTGGCACTTTCTTTTCGAATCGCCGTGATATCCAAACGAAAACCTTGTTTTAATGGCGTGGTCAGATAATCAAACCATAATTCATCCAACGGAATCGGTAATTCTTTTTGCAAAATGAAACGACATTGTTGTTCACACTCCTGAGCATTGAGTGTTTGCGGTAAAATAAGCGTTTTAGACCAAGTTAAATGGGGTGAAATAGCGCCGATAAAACAACATTGGTTAGTTTTTTGTGGTAAATAAGGCAATAACTGGGGAAAAATGTCCTTTTGTTGTCCATTCAAGCAAATAGATTGAACTTTGTGGAATTCATCTAGCCAAACAAAATAGAGGTTATCTTGTTGTTTACTCACACCAATTTGTTGTTTTCGCTGCTTTCTATGAGCAATTCCCATATTCTTTCCTATTCTTTAAGGGATTAATCTTTTATACTTAGCAGCCAAGATCATAATTTTGATTTTTTGAATATTCATTAAACCAGAGAGAATTTTACGATGCGGATCGCAAAATTAATATTAAGTACCCTATTTACGATATGTATACTGGGGTTAGTCGCCGGTGGTGTACTGTATTTTCACTTAAAATCCTCCTTACCATCGGTCGAGAGCCTAAAAACCGTTGAGTTGCAACAACCGATGCAAATCTATACAGCTGATGGCAAATTAATCGGTGAAGTCGGTGAACAGCGCCGTATTCCAGTGAAATTAGAAAATGTGCCTCAGCGCCTGCAAGATGCCTTCTTAGCAACAGAAGATAGCCGTTTTTATGAACATCATGGCTTAGATCCTGTTGGTATTGCTCGTGCGATTTTTGTTGCCGTCAACAATGGTGGAGCATCTCAAGGGGCAAGTACTATTACGCAACAGCTTGCGCGGAACTTCTTCTTAACTCCAGAAAAAACCATTATTCGTAAAGCTCGCGAAGCAGTATTGGCCATTGAAATTGAAAATGCCTTAAGCAAACAAGAAATTTTAGAACTCTATTTAAATAAAATTTTCTTAGGGTATCGTTCTTATGGCGTCGCGGCTGCCGCACAAACCTACTTTGGTAAAAACTTAGATGAATTAACGCTTTCTGAAATGGCCGTCATTGCGGGCTTACCAAAAGCGCCTTCTACCATGAATCCACTCTATTCGCCAAAACGTGCGGAAGAACGTCGAAATGTGGTTTTAAGTCGAATGCTTGATGAGAATAAAATCACCAAAGCAGAATATGATGCAGCGATTAAAGAGCCAATCGTCGCAAGCTATCACGGTGCTAAATTTGAGTTCCGTGCAGACTATGTAACTGAAATGGTTCGTCAAGAAATGGTGAAGCGTTTTGGTGAAGAAGATGCTTACACCAAAGGTTATAAAGTCTTCACGACTGTACTTTCAAAAGATCAAGCGGAAGCACAAAAAGCCGTCCGTAATAACCTGATCGATTATGATATGCGTCATGGCTGGCGTGGCGGTGCACCACTTTGGAAAAAAGGTGAAGCCCCATGGGATAATGAACGCATTGTCGCTTTCTTGAAAAAATTACCTGATTCAGAACCGTTTATTCCTGCAGCAGTAACCGCATTAGGTAAGAATGGTGCAGAATTACTTTTAGCCAATAATGAAACAATGACGCTTTCTTCTAATGCAATGCGTTGGGCGGGAAGATCACCGGTTAAAGTGGGCGAACAAATTTGGATTCGTAAACGTGATAACGGTGAATGGATTTTAGGCCAAATCCCTGCAGCTAACTCCGCATTAGTTTCATTAAACTCAGATAATGGTGCCATTGAAGCGATGGTGGGTGGTTTTAGTTACGAACAAAGTAAATT
Source organism: Parahaemophilus parainfluenzae (assembly GCA_959020685.1). Taxonomy (GTDB): domain Bacteria; phylum Pseudomonadota; class Gammaproteobacteria; order Enterobacterales; family Pasteurellaceae; genus Haemophilus_D; species Haemophilus_D parainfluenzae_T. Next base: position 18,069 of record CAUETL010000015.1, read on the forward strand.
TAACCGTGCAACTCAATCTTTAGTGCAAGTTGGTTCTTCGATTAAACCATTTATCTATGCGGCTGCATTAGAAAAAGGTTTAACCCTTTCAAGCGTATTGCAAGATAGTCCTATCTCTATTCAAAAACCAGGACAACCTTTGTGGCAACCGAAAAACTCACCTGATCGTTATGACGGTCCAATGCGTTTACGTGTAGGTTTAGGTCAATCTAAAAACATGATTGCGATCAGAGCGTTACAAACTGCGGGTGTTGATTTCACCGCTGAATTCTTACAACGATTTGGATTCAAGCATGACCAATATTTTGCGAGTGAAGCGCTTGCATTAGGTGCGGCTTCTTTCACACCGCTTGAAATGGCGCGTGCTTATGCGGTCTTTGATAACGGTGGTTTCTTAATTGATCCTTATCTTATCGAAAAAATTCAAGATAATACCGGTAAAGATTTATTTATTGCAAACCCGAAAATTGCTTGTATCACCTGTAACGACATTCCTGTAATTTATGGTGAAACTAAAGATAAAATTGATGGCTTTAAAGATGTCGCAGAAGTGGCTAATCCAGATAAGCTAAAATCAGCCAAAGGTAATAGCAATACCGATACAGATGAAGGTGAGGGCGATCAGCAACCTGAGAATGTACCTGACTTACCAGAACTTCAAACATCAGCATTAAATGACGGTTCTGTTGATTTAATGGCGGATGCGAAAGATGGTGCAGCAAAACAAGAATACGCGCCTCGTGTAATTAGTGGTGAATTAGCCTTCTTAATTCGTAGTGCATTAAATACGGCGATTTATGGTGAGCAAGGACTTAGTTGGAAAGGTACCAGCTGGCGTATTGCTCAAAGTATTAAACGTAGTGACATCGGTGGTAAAACCGGTACCACCAATAGTGCGAAAGTGGCTTGGTATGCAGGTTTTGGTGCAAACTTAGTCACCACAACCTATGTTGGTTTCGATGATAACAAACGCGTATTAGGTAAAGGTGAAGCGGGTGCAAAAACCGCAATGCCTGCGTGGGTCGCTTATATGAAAACTGCACTTTCTGATATACCAGAACGTCAACTTGAACTTCCACCAAATATCATGGAAAAAACTATTGATAGTAACTCGGGTTTACTTTCTGAAGGTGGTGGTCGTAAAGAATACTTTATCGTTGGTACCGAGCCTAAACGTACTTATGTTGCAGAAATGCAAGAGCGCGGTTATTATGTCCCACCAGAATTGCAACAACGCTTAAATGGTGGAACAGGCAAAACCAAAGACGCGATTCCAGCAACGCAACCAGAAGAATTATTCTAACGATTTAAATACTAAAAGTGCGGTTAATTTTGACCGCACTTTTTTACGTCAAAAGGACAAACCATGTTAAGTTATCGCCACAGTTTCCACGCTGGCAACCATGCTGATGTGTTAAAGCATATTGTATTAATGTTGATATTGGAAAATCTTTCGCTTAAAGAAAAAGGTTTCTACTATCTCGATACCCATTCAGGGGTCGGACGCTATCGTTTAAGTTCTGACGAATCAGAAAAAACCGGCGAATACAAAGAGGGAATAGGGAGACTTTGGGAAAGAACTGATTTACCCGAAGAGGTTGCTCGCTACGTGGATCTCATTAAAAAGATCAATTATGGCGGTAAAGAATTACGCTATTATGCGGGCTCACCTATGATTGCCGCACAATTATTGCGTTCTCAAGATCGTGCATTACTAACAGAATTACATCCAAGCGATTTTCCATTATTACGCAATAACTTTAAAGAGTTTAAGAATATCACTACAAAATCAGAAAATGGTTTCCAACAACTCAAAGCGACACTTCCACCAAAAGAACGCCGAGGTTTAGTGCTTATTGATCCACCTTATGAATTAAAAGAGGATTATGATTTGGTGGTGAAAGCGATCGAAGAAGGTTATAAACGCTTTGCGACAGGCTCTTATGCGATTTGGTATCCAGTGGTTCTACGCCAACAAACAAAACGCATTTTTAAAGGATTAGAAGCAACGGGAATTCGTAAAATATTGAAAATTGAACTGGCAGTTCGCCCTGATAGCGATCAACGTGGTATGACCGCAAGTGGAATGGTGGTGATTAATCCACCTTGGCAATTAGAACAGCAAATGAAAGCTATTTTGCCTTATTTGACTCAAACACTCGTCCCGGAAGGTACGGGAAGTTGGACAGTGGAATGGATTATACCGGAATAATCCATTCCAAAACCTCGGTCAAAATGACCGCACTTTTAAATTTTAATTTTATTGGAATACAACACTAAACAAAGTGCAATAACCATAATTAAAATCGCGCCTGCGAATAAGATAGTATCAACTGAGCTCTCATGATTCACAATAATCAGGCGCAACATGGCGGTAATCCCCGCGTAAATAAAATAACGCAAAGGAAAGTGATAACCACTTTTAAAATATTGCACGATTAGGCCAATAAAACCGAAATATAAGAAAAACATCACGGCTTGTTCAGCAACATCATAAGGCACTACGCTTGATGTATTGAACACCATAATTGCTAAGGTATAGGTAATTTTAGCTAAAGCAATAATCAACACTAAAGCCAAAGCAATAAGTGAAAAACTTAATATCACTTTTAATACACTAGTTACTACTCTAGGCAGCTTTTCTAGTTCTTGAGATTCTTCCATAAAGTTCCTTTTTTGTTTTTTTAAAATGATGAAAGGTGCATATTTTAAAGGAATGTGATTTGGTGGTAAATAGCCAAATTTAATCAAATAAAAAAGGCAGATATTTCTGCCTTTTTTATTTGAATGAATAATTACTCATCTAAGAAACTTCTTAAGGTTTCAGAACGACTTGGATGACGTAATTTACGCAATGCTTTCGCTTCAATCTGACGAATACGCTCACGGGTTACATCAAATTGTTTACCCACTTCTTCAAGCGTGTGGTCGGTATTCATATCAATACCAAAACGCATACGTAATACTTTCGCTTCACGAGGGGTTAACCCTTCTAGCACTTCATGAGTTGCCACTTTCAAGCTTTGTGCAGTGGCAGAATCTAATGGCAATTCAAGAGTTGAATCCTCGATGAAGTCACCTAAATGTGAATCATCGTCATCACCGATTGGCGTTTCCATTGAAATTGGCTCTTTCGCAATTTTAAGCACTTTACGGATTTTATCTTCTGGCATTCCCATGCGTTCAGCAAGCTCTTCTGGCGTCGCTTCACGTCCCATTTCTTGTAACATTTGACGAGAAATACGATTTAATTTGTTAATCGTTT
>CAUETL010000016.1:0-21114 GCA_959020685.1 Parahaemophilus parainfluenzae
ATCGTCAGCGATGCTTTTGAAGGTATGCGTAAAGTACAACGCCACCAAAAACTTTACCAACTTTTTGCTGATGATTTAAAAAATGGCATTCACGCATTAGCCCTTCATCTTTATACAAAAAACGAATGGGAAAGCCTAGGTAAAGCATTTCCAAAATCACCAAACTGTTTGGGTGTTGGACAGTAAGTATTCCCTTACGTTCCGTCTATTCTATTTTCATCTCTACAAAAAGGGAGAAGGCGAGTGCTCTTCTCTCTTTTTATTTTAAAATCATTTTGTCCGTATTCTTGATAAACGTTGGTTTAGAAATATTCACAAATATTTCACAAAAAGTGAGGGCGTAAAGTGGAATAAAAGCCCATTTTTCGATAGAATAAGGCGCTTTTGATTTTCGAATTTCAATTTCTGGATGTGTAAGTCATTCCTTACTCGTCGAGGAATTAAACAGATTTGAGTTTTTAAATTTATGTGCCAGTTAATAATGCTTTGATCTTAAAGTGTTTTCTGTCACGCTCAATCGCGAGATTGCTTTTAGGGTGTATGCCTTAATCGCAATCGTGTTTTTAACCTAGAAAAGTAGTGCAAACAGTATGATTACAATCAAAAAAGGCTTGGATCTTCCTATTGCAGGAAAACCAGCACAAGTAATCCATAGCGGTAACGCTGTGAATCAGGTTGCGATTCTTGGTGAAGAGTATGTGGGTATGCGTCCTTCTATGAAGGTACGCGAAGGCGATGTTGTGAAAAAAGGCCAAGTGCTTTTTGAAGACAAGAAAAACCCAGGAGTGGTTTTCACAGCCCCTGCGAGTGGTACTATCACTGTAATTAATCGTGGCGAAAAACGTGTATTACAATCTGTGGTCATTGATGTGCAAGGTAACGATCAAGTTACTTTCGCTAAATATAACGCAGGTGAGCTCAATACGCTTTCTTCCGAACAAGTCAAACAAAACCTCGTTGAATCCGGTTTGTGGACAGCATTCCGCACCCGTCCATTCAGCAAAGTGCCTGCTTTAGATGCAGAACCTTCTTCTCTGTTTGTAAATGCGATGGACACGAATCCTTTAGCGGCAAATCCAGAGGTAGTGTTAAAAGAGCATTGGCAAGATTTTATTGACGGTTTAACGGTATTAAGTCGTCTATTCCCAAATAAACCATTAAATTTATGTAAAGCGGGTGATAGCAATATCCCAACCGTGGATTTACCTAACCTAAAAGTACATGATTTTGGCGGTGTCCATCCTGCTGGTTTAGTGGGTACTCATATTCACTTTATCGATCCAGTCGGTGTGAATAAAACGGTATGGCATATCAATTACCAAGATGTGATTGCTGTAGGTAAATTATTCACCACGGGCGAACTTTATGTAGAACGTATTATTTCTCTTGCTGGTCCGCAAGTGAAAGAGCCTCGTTTAGTTCGTACCGTAATCGGTGCTAACCTTTCTCAATTAACCGCAGGTGAATTAAAAGACGGTAATAACCGTGTAATTTCTGGTTCTGTACTTTGTGGTCAAACAGCAAAAGATGCTCACGACTATTTGGGTCGTTATGCATTACAAGTTTCTGTGATTGCAGAAGGTAATGAGAAAGAGTTCTTAGGTTGGATCACACCACAATCGAACAAATATTCGATTACCCGTACCGTATTAGGTCACTTTGGTAAGAAATTATTCAACTTCACTACCGCAGAGAATGGTGGTGAGCGTGCAATGGTACCAATCGGTAGCTATGAGCGCGTAATGCCGTTGGATATTTTACCGACATTATTATTACGTGATTTAATCGTGGGCGATACCGATGGCGCACAAGCGTTAGGTTGTCTTGAATTAGATGAAGAAGACTTAGCGTTATGTTCTTTCGTTTGCCCGGGCAAATATGAATACGGTTCAATCTTGCGTCAAGTATTAGATAAGATTGAGAAGGAAGGTTAAAAATGGGTTTAAAAAATCTTTTTGAAAAAATGGAACCCGCGTTTTTACCAGGTGGTAAATACAGCAAGCTTTATCCGGTCTTTGAATCGATTTATACCTTGCTTTATACACCAGGTACGGTAACGCACAAAAACACACACGTTCGTGATGCGTTAGACTCAAAACGTATGATGATTACGGTTTTCCTTGCGTTGTTCCCAGCGATTTTCTACGGGATGTACAATGTGGGTAACCAAGCGATCCCTGCCTTAAATCAATTAGGCAATTTAGATCAATTAATTGCTAACGATTGGCACTATGCGCTTGCAAGTTCATTAGGTTTGGATTTAACCAATAATGCAACTTGGGGCTCAAAAATGGCGTTAGGGGCGATCTTCTTCTTACCAATTTACTTAGTGGTATTTACCGTTTGTACAATTTGGGAATTATTGTTCTCAGTGGTACGTGGTCATGAAGTAAATGAAGGGATGTTCGTTTCAACCATTTTATTTGCGTTAATCGTTCCACCAACATTGCCATTATGGCAAGCGGCACTTGGTATCAGCTTTGGTATCGTGGTAGCGAAAGAAATCTTCGGGGGTGTAGGTCGTAACTTTATGAACCCTGCACTTGCGGGTCGTGCATTCTTATTCTTTGCTTATCCGGCTCAAATTTCCGGTGACTTAGTATGGACTGCAGCAGATGGTTTCTCAGGCGCAACCGCACTTTCACAATGGTCTCAGGGTGGTCAAGCAGCATTACAACACACTGTAACCGGTCAACCTATTACTTGGATGGATGCATTCATTGGTAATATTCCAGGTTCAATGGGTGAGGTTTCAACGCTTGCGTTATTAATCGGTGGTGCAGTGATTGTATTCACTCGAATTGCTTCTTGGCGCATTATGGCTGGTGTCATGATCGGTATGATTGGTACAGCAACCTTATTCAACTTAATCGGTTCTGATTCTAACCAAATGTTCTCAATGCCTTGGCATTGGCACTTCGTATTAGGTGGTTTTGCACTTGGTATGATCTTCATGGCAACCGACCCAGTATCAGCTTCATTTACCAACACGGGTAAATGGTGGTACGGTGCGTTAATTGGCGTGATGGCGGTATTAATTCGTACAGTGAACCCAGCTTATCCAGAAGGGATGATGTTAGCGATTTTATTTGCAAACTTATTTGCACCAATTTTCGACTACATCGTGGTTCAAGCAAATATCAAACGTCGGAGAGCAAGAACAAATGGCTAAATTTAATAAAGATAGCGTTAGCGGTACAGTTACCGTTGTTGTGTTGCTAAGTTTAGTGTGTTCTATCGTGGTTTCTGGTGCTGCAGTAGCATTAAAATCCAAACAAGATGAACAAAAAGCACTCGACGTTCAACGTAACATTTTAACTGTTGCTGGCTTAATGAAAGAAGATAATGCATCAGTAATTAAAGAGACTTACAGCAAATTTATTGAACCACGTTTAGTTGATTTGCAAAGTGGTGATTACGTTCAAGCTTCAGCAGAAGAAATTAATAAATTTGAACCTAAAGATGCGGTTAAAGATCCAGCTAAAAGCCAAGCTATCCCAGCTGAGGCTGATAAAGCAGGAATTAAGGTTCGTGCAAACCAAGCGCGTGTTTATCTTGTAAAAGATGAACAAGGCAATGTAACCCAAGTGGTATTACCAATGTATGGCCGTGGTTTATGGTCAACCATGTATGGTTTTGTTTCTGTTGCACCAGATGCGAATACCATCAAAGGTATTACTTACTATGATCAAGGTGAAACAGCTGGTCTTGGAGGCGAAATTGCGAACCCTCGTTGGCAAGCACAGTTCGTTGATAAAAAATTATTCGATGAACAAGGTAACCAAAAATTCAAAATCTACAAAGGTAGCTCTGCTGCAGATAAAGAGCACGGTGTAGATGGTTTATCAGGTGCAACTTTAACCAGTAACGGTGTTCAAGGTTCATTTGATTATTGGTTCAGCCAAAATGGCTTTGGTCCATTCTTAGCGAAATTTAAAGCAGGAGAAATCAAATAATGGCTGATGCAAAAGTAAACTTAAAAGGTCTTTTATTCGATCCTATTGTTAAAAATAACCCGATTGCCTTGCAAATTTTGGGTATCTGTTCTGCATTAGCGGTAACAACCCAATTACAAACTGCGATCGTTATGGCGATTGCGGTAAGTTTGGTAACCGGTTTCTCCAGTTTGTTCATTTCATTGATTCGTAACTATATTCCAAATAGTATCCGTATCATTGTGCAACTGGCGATCATCGCATCTTTGGTAATCTTGGTTGACCAAGTATTAAAAGCTTATGCTTATGGTTTATCTAAACAGCTTTCTGTATTCGTTGGTCTTATCATTACAAACTGTATCGTAATGGGCCGTGCAGAAGCGTTCGCGATGAAATCACCTCCGCTAGAAAGCTTTGTTGATGGTATCGGTAACGGTTTAGGTTATGGTGCGATCTTATTAATTGTCGCCACATTACGTGAATTAATCGGTTCTGGTCGTTTATTTGGTTTCCCTGTATTCCAAACAATTCAAGACGGTGGTTGGTATCAACCAAACGGTTTATTCCTTCTTGCACCAAGTGCGTTCTTTATTATCGGCTTCGTTATTTGGGGCTTAAGAACGTGGAAACCTGAGCAACAGGAGAAATAATCAATGGAACATTATATTAGCCTATTCGTGAAGGCGATCTTCATTGAAAACATGGCGCTCTCTTTCTTCTTAGGGATGTGTACTTTCCTTGCGGTTTCTAAGAAAGTTTCTACGGCATTTGGCCTTGGTGTTGCGGTAACAGTAGTACTTGGTATTGCGGTACCTGCGAACCAATTTGTGTATGAACATGTATTAAAAGATGGCGCATTGGTAGAAGGTGTAAGCCTTGAGTTTTTAAACTTCATTACCTTTATCGGGATTATTGCGGGTCTTGTTCAATTACTTGAAATGACTTTAGATAAATTCTTCCCAGCACTTTATAACGCATTAGGTATCTTCCTTCCACTTATCGCCGTAAACTGTGCGATCTTTGGTGGTGTATCTTTTGCGGTACAACGTGAATACACTTTTGCAGAATCTGCAGTTTATGGTGTGGGTGCGGGGCTTGGTTGGATGTTAGCAATCGTTGCGCTTGCAGGCTTAACCGAAAAAATGAAATATGCCGATGTACCGGCAGGCTTAAAAGGATTAGGGATTACCTTTATTACTGCAGGCTTGATGGCGCTTGGCTTTATGTCATTCTCTGGAATTCAGTTATAAGGAGGCATAAATGAGCGAATCTTCAATTTTATTATTAGGTGTTGCGGCATTTACGGTTATCCTTTTAGTGCTCGTTGCGATTATTTTATTCGCTAAATCAAAATTAGTGGATTCTGGTGATATCACCATTACTATTAATGACGATCCTGAAAAAGCGATTACTTTACCTGCTGGCGGTAAATTACTTGGTGCGTTAGCAAGTAAAGGTATCTTCGTTTCTTCTGCTTGTGGTGGCGGTGGCTCTTGTGGCCAATGTATTGTGAAAGTGAAAAGTGGCGGTGGTGAAATTCTCCCAACTGAACTTTCTCATATTAATAAACGTGAAGCAAAAGAAGGCTATCGTTTAGCTTGCCAAGTTAATGTAAAAGGCAATATGGACGTTGAACTTCCAGAAGAAATTTTCGGCGTGAAAAAATGGGAATGTACTGTTATTTCTAACGATAACAAAGCAACCTTCATCAAAGAGCTTAAGTTGGCTATTCCTGAAGGCGAAGAAGTACCTTTCCGTGCAGGTGGTTATATCCAAATCGAAGCTGATCCACATACGGTTTACTATAAAGATTTTGATATTCCAGAAGAATACCACGAAGATTGGGACAAATACGATTTATGGCGTTATGTGTCTAAAGTGGATGAGCATATTATCCGTGCTTACTCAATGGCTTCATATCCAGAAGAGAAAGGCATCATTATGCTTAACGTGCGTATTGCAACGCCTCCACCACGTCAACCTGATGCGCCTCCAGGTCAAATGTCTTCTTACATTTGGTCATTAAAACCAGGTGATAAAGTGACAATTTCAGGTCCATTCGGTGAATTCTTTGCGAAAGAAACCGACAACGAAATGGTCTTCATCGGTGGTGGTGCGGGTATGGCGCCAATGCGTTCTCATATCTTTGACCAATTAAAACGTTTACACTCTAAACGTAAAATGTCATTCTGGTATGGTGCACGCTCTAAACGTGAAATGTTCTATGTAGAAGATTTTGATCAGCTTCAAGCCGAAAATCCGAACTTTACATGGCACGTGGCATTATCTGATCCGTTACCAGAAGATAACTGGACAGGTTACACCGGCTTTATTCACAACGTACTTTATGAAAACTACTTGAAAAATCATGAAGCACCAGAAGATTGTGAATACTACATGTGTGGACCTCCGGTGATGAACGCGGCGGTCATCAAAATGTTGAAAGACCTCGGTGTTGAAGATGAAAATATCTTATTAGATGACTTCGGTGGTTGATTTTAGTTAACCAAAACATCATTAAAACTGACCGCACTTTGTGATGAAGTGCGGTCAATATTTAAGATGGATTACAGGCAAGCTGATAGACGCGTCGGTTTGCCTGTAATTCATATATTTAGGAAGGAATAGATGAAAAAAATATTAAGCGGATTGATTGCAATTGCCTTGGCTTGTTCATTAAGTGCTTGTAAAAAAGACCCGGAAATTATTTCACTTAGCGGTAAAACCATGGGAACCACTTACCATATCCGCTATATTGATGACGGTTCAGTTAAAGAAAATGCTGAAAAAACACATGAGCAGATTGAAGTGGTTTTAAAAGATGTGAATCAGAAAATGTCCACTTACATTAAAGATTCCGAATTAAGTCGCTTTAATCAAAATACACAAGTGAATACGCCAATTGACATCTCTGCGGACTTTGCCAAAGTATTACAAGAAGCGATTCGTTTAAATCAGGTTACTGAGGGGGCATTGGATGTGACAGTAGGGCCAGTAGTAAATTTATGGGGCTTTGGGCCAGAAAAACGTCCAGAACGTAAGCCAACCCCAGAGCAACTTGCTGAACGTCAAAGTTGGGTGGGAATTGATAAAATTCACCTTGATATGAGCGGTAAAACCCCAACTTTAAGTAAAACCGTGCCACAGGTTTATATTGATTTATCATCTATCGCTAAAGGTTTTGGTGTGGATCAAGTTGCGGATGTCTTAGAGCAAAATCACGTACAAAACTATATGGTGGAAATTGGCGGTGAAATCCGTGCAAAAGGTAAAAATGCCGAAAATAAAGCGTGGCAAATCGCTATTGAAAAACCGAATAATACGGGTGAAAGATCAGTTCAAGAAGTAATTGGTTTAAATAATATGGCGATGGCCACTTCAGGCGATTACCGTATTTATTTTGAGGAAAATGGCCAACGTTTTGCACATGAAATTGACCCGAAAACCGGCTATCCAATTCAGCATCATTTAGCTTCAATTACCGTGCTTGCACCAAGTTCAATGACTGCCGATGGCTTATCTACAGGCCTATTTGTACTTGGTGAAGATAAAGCTTTGGAAGTGGCTGAGAAAGAAAATATTCCGGTTTATTTAATTATGAAAACCGAACAAGGCTTTGAAACGAAAATGTCCTCAGCCTTCAAAAAGTTACTCGCAAATAAGGAATAATCATGCAAACTTTATTTTTTACCCTAATCGCTTTTGTGGCAATTATTGTATTAATGTCTGTAGGCTTTATCTTTAAAAAACAAAGCTTAAAGGGCAGCTGTGGCGGGCTTTCATCACTCGGTATTGCCAAAGCCTGTGACTGCGATAAACCTTGCGACACTTTACAAGAAAAATTAGATGCTGGCGATGAAAATGCCAAAGCTGAATACGAACAAAAATTTGCGAAGAAAGACGATGATTCACAATTTTATGAAGTGAAATAATTCACTCAAAATCAACCGCACTTTGTGCAATAACCTTAATTTATGGGGCGGAAGTCATTCCGCTATGTTTCAATCATTATCACCAATGTGCTTCGCCTTAACCGAAGTTACGGGAGACTTATGTTAACTTCAAATACTTATAATCAACATTTCGCACCCTTGAGTGCAGAGCAACTTGCCGAAAATACCACTAAAAAAGTCATTTGTGGTATGTCTGGTGGGGTAGACTCCTCCGTTTCTGCGTTTATTCTTCAGCAGCAAGGCTACCAAGTGGAAGGCCTTTTTATGAAAAACTGGGAAGAAGATGACGATACCGATTATTGTACAGTCGCAGCGGATTTGGCTGATGCTCAGGCGGTATGCGACAAGCTTGGTGTTAAGCTACATAAAATCAATTTTGCAGCGGAATATTGGGATAACGTGTTTGAACATTTCTTAACAGAATACAAAGCTGGTCGTACGCCAAACCCGGATATTTTGTGCAATAAAGAAATTAAATTTAAAGCATTCTTGGAATATGCTGCAGAAGATTTAGGTGCTAATTATATTGCTACCGGCCATTATGTGCGTCGTCGTGGTGCAGATAATCAAGCAGAGCTATTGCGTGGTTTAGATAGCAACAAAGACCAAAGCTATTTCCTTTATACCTTGAGTAAAAATCAGGTAGGCCAAAGCCTTTTCCCTGTAGGTGAAATCGAAAAGCCAATCGTGCGTGCTATTGCGGAAGATTTAGGTTTAATTACTGCGAAGAAAAAAGACTCTACGGGAATTTGTTTTATTGGTGAGCGTAAGTTTAAAGATTTCTTAGCGCGTTATTTGCCGGCTCAACCAGGTGACATCCGTACCGTAGATGGCGAGATTATTGGGCACCATGAAGGCTTGATGTATCACACACTCGGACAGCGTAAAGGGCTGGGTATCGGTGGATTAAAAAATGCTGGTGATGAAGCTTGGTATGTGGTGGATAAAGATGTCGAAAACAATGAATTGATTGTGGCACAAGGACATGATCATCCTCGCTTGTTCTCTAAAGGATTAATTGCAAAACAGCTACATTGGGTAAATCGTGAACCCGTGCGTGAGGCGTTCCGTTGTACCGTGAAAACTCGTTATCGTCAAACGGATATTGCTTGTTTGGTTGAGCCAATTGATGACGATTGCATCCGAGTGATTTTTGATGAACCTCAGGCTGCTGTCACACCAGGTCAATCAGCCGTGTTTTACCTAGATGAAGTTTGCTTAGGCGGCGGAATTATCGAAGAACGAATTTAATCAATATTCAATAAAGTGCGGTCAGAAATTTAACGATTTTTCTGACCGCACTTTTTCTTTCATGATTTTCAATTTTAGGCAATTTGAAAAAATATTGATATTTTGATAATATATATTTCGTAATTGGAAACAATCCACTCAAATCCTACTGAGCGTTTCCTTCAAAATCGCACTTCTCCGTGCTATCATTTGCGATGGTTCCATCTCACCATTTAGGGCTTAAAGTCTTATTTTATTTAATCTGATTTTATTTTTATTCACTTAATTTTTAAGGGGGAAGCGTTGTCTTTATCTAAATTTATGGAAAAGCAAACGTCGTTCAATCCTTTAGTGATTGGTGCAACGTTATTTTTTGTGGTGTTGCTTGTCGCGATGATTTTAATCGCACCTGAACAAACACAAACTTTATTAAATGCTGCTAAATCGGGCATTTTTGCCAACTTTAGTTGGTTTTACGTATTAGCATTCTCAGTATTTTTGGGCTTTTTAGTCATTTTATCAGTCAGTAGCCTAGGTAATATCAAATTAGGCAATGATGAAGAAGAGCCTGAATTTGGTTTTCTGTCTTGGTTGGCGATGTTATTTGCTGCCGGTATGGGGGTAGGGTTGATGTTCTTTGGTGTAGCAGAACCATTGACGCATTACTTATCTGATATTACCACAGGCAGCGCAGAGCATAAGCAACAAGAAGCCTTATTACACACCTTATTCCACTGGGGAATTCATGCCTGGGCGGTGTATGGCACGATTGCGTTGGCATTGGCTTACTTTGGATTCCGTTACAAATTACCTTTGGCATTACGTTCTTGTTTCTATCCGTTATTGAAAGAGCGTATTAATGGCAAGTTAGGCGATCTTATCGACATTATGGCGTTACTTGCCACCTTATTTGGTGTTATCACAACATTAGGTTTTGGTGCATCACAATTGGGTGCAGGCTTACATCAATTAGGCTGGATTAGCGAAAATAGCTTCAGCTTGCAAGTTGTCGTAATTGCCGTGGTAATGAGTTTAGCGATATTTTCCGCGATTTCCGGTGTAGGGAAAGGGGTAAAAATCTTAAGTGAGCTGAATTTAACATTAGCTTTCTGTTTGTTGATTTTCGTCTTAGTGGCGGGGCCAACACTTTATTTATTATCCGCTTTTAGCGACAATATCGGAACTTATCTCAGCAACTTAGTCCAATTAAGCTTCAAAACCTATGTTTATGAACAAGAACATACTGGCTGGTTTAGCGGTTGGACAATTCTGTATTGGGCATGGTGGTGTTCTTGGGCACCATTTGTCGGTTTATTTATTGCGCGTATCTCGAGAGGACGTACCATTCGCGAATTTATTTTTGGCGTGTTGGTGATTCCTAGCATGTTCGGCATCTTGTGGTTTACCGTATTTGGTAATACGGCCATTTGGTTGAATGATGGTGAAGCTGCAGGTACGTTAGGGCAAATGATTTCCTCGCCTGAAACGTTACTCTTTAAATTCTTAGATTATTTACCGCTTTCTGGTGTGACGGGTTTAGTGAGTTTGGTGGTGATTTCTTTATTCTTTATCACCTCGGCAGACTCCGGTATTTATGTATTAAATAACATTGCATCACGCGATAAAAGCCTTGCAGCACCTCGTTGGCAGGCTGTGATGTGGGGTGTATTAATGTCAGTCGTCGCGATTGTTTTAATGCAATCGGGTGGTTTGGCAAACCTGCAGGCAATGACCTTGTTGGTAGCATTACCTTTTGCGATGTTGATGTTGCTGATGTGCTTTAGTTTATGGAAAGGCTTGAGTGCAGATAAAAAATATTTTGATACCAAAGTTAATCCAACCAGTATTTTCTGGACAGGTGATAAGTGGAAAGAACGTTTGGAACAAATGATGAACCAAACGCAAGAAAAAGATATTTTACGCTTCCTTAAACATACGGTATTACCGGCTATGCGTGAGCTACGCCAAGAGTTAATTAGTAAATATGAATTGAGTGTGCAAATTAACACGTTATTTGATCAAGATGAACCTGCAGTCGAGTTAGTCATTCAAAAAGATTTGATGCGAGACTTTATGTACGGGGTGAAATCTATCGGTCGTGAGGTGTCAGAGCAATTAATTAATGATGATAACTTGCCACATATCCAACATAGTATGACCTATGAGCCATACACTTATTTCTTTGATGGTCGAGTGGGTTATGATGTGCAATATATGGACCAAGATGAATTGATTGCCGATATGTTGAAACATTATGAACGTTACTTAAGTTTGCTAGACGATGTGGGTCAAGAATTGATGGCACATGAGCAAACAGAACTGGCTGAATAATAAGACTAAAGTGCGGTTGAAAATCCTCTTAATTTTTAACCGCACTTTTTATCTTAAAACAAATATGAAGATACAAAATACGTTCAAAGCAAATGTTATTTGGGGCAGTTTAGGTTTTAGTTTAGCGATTATTGCAGCCCTTTTATTTGATACGCAGCAAACGATATCTTATCTTGCTGCGGCGAAAGCCTTTATTTTCTCTCAATTTAGCTGGTTTTATATTTTACTGAGTGCATTTTTTCTATTCTTTTTACTCTTCTTAGCATTAGGACGATATGGTGATATTAAGCTGGGGGGCGATGAGGAAGAACCAGAGTTTAAATTAGGCTCTTGGATTGCATTACTCTTTACCTCTGGAATTGGTATTGGCATTGTTTTTCTTGGCGTTGCTGAACCGCTTTCACATTTTCTTTCACCAATAGGTGAATATGAGAAAGTTCGAACGGCATTATTTTTTAGTATTTTTCATTGGAGTATCAGTGCTTGGGCTATTTATGGATTAATTGCACTTACGATTGCTTATTTCGGATTTCGCTATAAATTACCCTTTTCTTTACGCTCTTGTTTTTATCCCTTACTGAAAGAAAAGATTAATGGAAGAGTCGGGGATATCATTGATATTCTCGGAATTTGCACTACCTTATTTGGCGTGGTTGCAACCTTAGGTTACAGTGCAATTCGATTAGCTGCAGCGTTCCATTCAATGCATTTATTGGATAACTCACCGTATTTGGTTCCCCTTATTTTAGTGAGTGTTTTTATCATTGCTATCTTAATTTCACTGCAAGGGATTGCCAACGGGTTCCGTATTCTTAGTGAGCTTAATCTAGGCGTCACATTTCTCTTTATGCTACTGGTTTTGCTATTCGGTCCGACGATATATTTAATTTCTGCGTTTACAGAAAATATTGGCACCTACTTAAGCGGTTTAATTAGAGTCGGCTTCAAGGCTTATGCCTATGATGTAGAACATCTAGATTGGTTTATGGATTGGACGGTTTTTTACTGGGCATGGTGGTTTTCATGGGCGCCAGGCTTTGGGATTTTTATCGCACGGATTTCTCGCGGACGAACTTTGCGGGAGTTTATTTTCGGCGTATTGATGGTGCCAAGTTTATTCTTTGTTTTATGGTTCACAGTATTTGGAAATGGGGCCATTTGGGTTAATGAGCATCTTGCTAAGGGGGCATTAGGTCAAGCTGTAAATAATGTGGGGTCACTCCTTTTTGATTTTCTGAGTTATTTACCCTATTCCGGTTTAACTAAAACGTTAGCTTTATTTATTATCACACTCTTTTTTATTGTAACCATTAACTTTGGTATTTATACGCTTAATAATATCGCAATTGAAGACAAAAGCCAGGTTTCACCTCGTTGGCAATCTATGTTTTGGGGTGGTTTATTGTCAGCTGTTACATTTGTTCTTTATCTTTTTGGCGGTATTGAAATACTACAATCAACGATGTTGTTTTTCTCTTTACCTTTTGCTCTGTTGATGTCAGTGATGGCATGGAGTTTGTTAAAAGGTTTACGATTTGAACGTCAATATTATTCCACAGAGGTTTCAGATTTGTGGACAGGTGCAAACTGGCGTAGTCGTTTAAGACAGCTAGTGATTGAACCTAAGCGAGATGACGCCATTTCCCATTTAAAAACAACAGCACTTTTAGCAATGAGAGAGTTACGGCAGTTACTCATTGGTACCTATGGTCTAAATGTGACATTACATCAACGTTTTGACGTCGATAATAATCAACTGGTCCTTTCTATTGAAAATGGATTAGCAGAAGATTTTTTTTACCAAATTACCTTGTTTGAGAAGCCCGCATCTGAAACAGCACAAGTTCATCATGCATTAATGGTTTCAACCAATATTCAATTGGAAGGTTATCCTTTGAATATCACAAAGGAAGAGGATTTGATCGTGGACATCTTGCAATGTTATGAGCGATACATGAGAGAGCTGGATTTTGTTATTTCATAATTCCTGTCTCATGAGCAAACAGAACTGGCTGAATAATAAGAATAAAGTGCGGTTAAAAATCCTCTAAATTTTTGACCGCACTTTTAAAATTACCTCTTGAGACAAATGCATAAAAAGAGTATATTCAAGCCCAAATTTTCAATTTAATTCTAACGGAGTTTTTCTATGTTTGGTTTATCCCCAGCACAAATGATTATTTTATTAGTCGTGATTTTATTAGTATTCGGTACAAAAAAATTACGCAATGCGGGATCTGATCTTGGCGCAGCAGTAAAAGGCTTTAAAAAAGCGATGTCTGATGACGAGCCGAAAAAAGATGCGGAATTTACTCAAATTAAAGACGGTACAAACACCGCTGAAAAAACTGAAACTGTAAAAGATAAAGAACAGGCATAACCGTGTTTGATATTGGTTTTTCCGAACTTGTTTTATTGATGCTTGTGGGCTTAGTAGTACTAGGCCCTAAGCGTTTGCCTGTGGCTATTCGCACGGTAATGGGCTGGGTGAAAACGATCCGTGGGTTGGCAGCTAATGTTCAAAATGAATTAAAACAAGAGCTTAAATTGCAAGAATTGCAAGATAGCATTAAGAAAGCGGAACAACTAAATCTAAAACAGCTTTCCCCAGACTTAAGTAAAACCGTTGAAGAGCTGAAAGAGCAAGCTCAAAAAATGCGTGCAGAGTTAGAAGAAAAAGCGACTGCAGCAGGAACAACGGTGGAAGAGCAAATTAAAGAAATTAAAAGTGCGGCTGAAAATCCGGCTGATTCTGCGGAAAAACTTGAGGTAAGCGCACAAGGAACAGCAGAGAAACCGGTTGAAACAGCATCCACAGAACATGCAGAGAATGAAACTGCTGAAGTTTTGGAATCTGAAAAAACAGAAGTGGATTTGACCGCACTTGAACCTCATGAACAAGCTGAATTAACTGAGCGTTTATCCGATTACTATTCGCCGGATGATGTGGAGCTACAGCCAGCACCCAAATCTGAAGCGAAGTCCTAGAGAATAATTATGAGCAATATGACGGACGATTCCCAACCGTTAATTACCCATCTTGTTGAACTCAGAAACCGCTTATTACGTTGTGTAATTTGTATTTTAGTGGTTTTTGTGGCGTTGGTTTATTTTTCTAATGATATTTATCATTTTGTTGCCGCACCTTTAACAGCTGTGATGCCAAAAGGTGCAACGATGATTGCAACCAATATCCAAACACCTTTCTTTACGCCAATTAAATTAACCGCGATTGTTTCGGTGTTTATTTCTGTACCTTATTTGCTTTATCAAATTTGGGCATTTGTTGCACCAGCACTGTATCAACATGAAAAACGTTTAATTTATCCGTTATTATTTTCCAGTACAGTTTTATTCTATTGCGGTGTAGCGTTTGCTTATTATGTTGTTTTCCCTTTCGTATTTAGTTTCTTTACGCAAACTGCACCAGAAGGGGTAGCTATCGCAACAGATATCAGCAGTTACCTTGATTTTGCGCTAGCATTATTCTTAGCTTTCGGTGTGTGCTTTGAAGTACCCGTTGCCATTATTTTGCTTTGCTGGACAGGTGTCACAACCACGAAAGCATTGGCGGCAAAACGCCCTTATATTATTGTGGGAGCATTCTTTGTTGGCATGATCTTAACGCCACCAGACGTGTTCTCTCAAACTTTACTTGCTGTACCAATGTGTCTTCTCTTTGAATTAGGCTTGTTAGTTGCACGTTTCTATCAACCGAAAGAGGATGAAGAAGAGGCAACTGATGAGGAAAGTGCGGTAGAAAATCAGGGTGATTTGAATCACAAAGATTAAGAAAATGGGCGTAGGTGATACGCCCTTTTAACATCATAAAAACAGGAAATATTATTATGACTCAACAAATTTTAGGCGGTTTTCCAACCCGTCGTCTTCGTCGTTTACGTAAACATGATTTTAGTCGCCGTTTAGTGGCAGAAAATACTTTAACCGCGAATGATTTAATTTATCCGGTATTTATCATTGAAGGCGAAAATCATCGTGAACCAGTCCCTTCTATGCCTAAAGTTGAACGTTTAACGATCGATCAGTTATTAATCGAAGCAGGTCTTTTAGTGAAATACGGCGTGCCAGTGATCTCATTATTCCCTGTAGTTGAGCAAGATAAAAAATCTTTAATGGCGGATGAGGCATTTAACCCGAACGGTTTGGTACAGCGCGCAGTGAGAGCATTGAAAGCCGCTTATCCAGAATTAGGTGTATTAACCGATGTCGCACTCGATCCTTATACACTACATGGACAAGACGGGATCATTGATGAAGAAGGCTATGTATTAAACGATATTACAACAGATATCCTGATTAAACAGGCTGTTTCACACGCTGAAGCGGGTGCAGATATTGTTGCACCGAGTGATATGATGGATGGACGTATTGGTCGTATTCGTCAGGCATTGGAAGAAAATGGTCATATCAATACGCAAATTATGGCGTATTCTGCAAAATATGCGTCTAATTATTATGGTCCATTCCGTGATGCGGTCGGTTCTGCCGTCAACCTGAAAGGTGGAGACAAGAAAACCTATCAACTAGATCCAGCCAACGGTAATGAAGGCTTGCAAGAAGTGGCTCTTGATTTACAAGAAGGGGCAGATATGGTGATGGTGAAACCAGGTATGCCATATTTAGACATGGTATATCGCGTGAAAGACTATTTCGGTGTGCCAACCTTTGCTTATCAAGTTTCTGGTGAATATGCGATGCATATGGCGGCCATTCAAAATGGTTGGTTGAAAGAAAAAGAATGCATTATGGAATCATTGCTTTGCTTTAAGCGTGCGGGTGCGGATGGTATTTTGACGTATTTTGCGAAGCAAGTCGCTGAATGGCTTTACTTAGAAGGTAAAAATAAATAAGCACTTTTTAACTTGAAGAGCTAATCTAGGTGCTAATTTTAGATCTTATCTAATAAAAACGAGAAAATATTAAATGTTTTCTCGTTTTTTATTTTTTCTTCATTTTTTCTATAAAAAAACTATTGCCTAGTTGATTTTTCTATTGTTATATTGATGACACGCCGCAACAAGACGGTGATAAATAAAATAACGTTACACACATCATATTAACTCACTACTAGAAGGAAAATCCTATGTCAGCAGTAGCATCATTAGACGCATTTCTTGAAAAAGTGGCTCAACGTGACGGCCACCAACCTGAATTTTTACAAGCCGTTCGTGAAGTCTTCACGTCAATCTGGCCTTTCTTGGAAGCAAACCCTAAATACCGTTCAGAAGCTTTATTAGAGCGTTTAGTTGAGCCAGAGCGCGCAATCCAATTCCGTGTGGCATGGACTGATGATAAAGGCCAAGTTCAAGTAAACCGTGCTTTCCGTGTGCAATTCAACAGTGCAATTGGTCCTTTTAAAGGTGGTATGCGTTTTCATCCATCCGTTAACTTATCAATCTTAAAATTCTTAGGTTTTGAACAGATCTTTAAAAATGCCTTAACTACATTGCCAATGGGCGGTGCGAAAGGCGGCTCAGATTTTGATCCTAAAGGCAAATCAGATGCTGAAGTGATGCGTTTCTGCCAAGCATTAATGGCTGAATTGTATCGTCATGTTGGCCCAGATACCGATGTGCCCGCCGGTGATATTGGTGTAGGTGGTCGTGAAGTAGGCTATCTTGCAGGCTATATGAAAAAATTATCAAACCAAGCTGCTTGTGTCTTTACTGGTCGTGGTCTTTCATTCGGTGGGAGCTTAATTCGCCCAGAAGCAACAGGGTATGGATTGGTTTATTTTGCCCAAGCAATGCTTGCAGAGAAAGGGGATAGCTTCCAAGGTAAAACAGTTTTAGTTTCTGGTTCGGGTAACGTGGCGCAATATGCCATTGAAAAAGCGATGGCGCTTGGTGCGAAAGTCGTAACCTGTTCTGACTCTGCGGGTTATGTATATTTACCTGAAGGGTTTGATCGTGAAAAATTAGAGGCGTTATTAGAGCTCAAAAATGTAAAACGTGGTCGAGTAGAAGAGTTTGCAAAACAATTTGGCCTTCAATATTTTGCGGGTAAACGCCCTTGGGAAGTGAAAGCAGATATTGCACTTCCTTGCGCAACCCAAAACGAATTAGAGATTTCAGATGCTAAAGCTCTAATTGCAAACGGTGTGAAATTAGTCGCTGAGGGGGCAAACATGCCAACCACTATCGAAGCGACAGAAGCATTCTTAGAAGCTGGTGTATTATTTGGCCCAGGTAAAGCGGCTAATGCAGGTGGTGTTGCGACATCAGGTTTAGAAATGGCGCAAAGTTCACAACGTTTATACTGGACTGCTGAAGAGGTGGACAGACAGCTTCATCGCATCATGTTAGATATTCATGCAAACTGTAAAAAATACGGTTCAGCAGAAGGCCAAGCAAACATTAACTATGTAGTTGGTGCAAACGTGGCAGGCTTTGTGAAAGTGGCTGACGCGATGTTAGCGCAAGGCGTTTATTAATTCACAAAATGAATAAAAAATTGACCGCACTTTGTGATGAAGCGCGGTCATTTTTTATGGTGAATTTCTCAAGTAGAAATAGGCTATTGGCTTGCTTTTTTGCTCAAAAAGTGTAAAATCTTCAGGCTTTTTGTCTATATATACAGAGAAAAAAGTAAGCTATATTCTTAAATCACTTTCGAGTTTGAGAATATTCTTTTAGTAATTAAACATTTAGAGGAAGGTTATGGTAACCATTCGTTTATCTCGTGGCGGAGCTAAAAAACGCCCATTTTATCAAATCGTAGTAGCTGACAGTCGTTCACCACGTGACGGTCGTTTCATTGAGCGTGTAGGTTTCTTCAACCCAATCGCACAGGGTAACGCAGAGCGTCTTCGTGTTGATCTTGAGCGTGTAAACCACTGGGTTGCTCAAGGTGCATCACTTTCAGATCGTGTTGCAACTTTGGTAAAAGAAGCTCAAAAAGCATAATCTCGCTTTTTGATTTAGTTCTTAAACTAAGATAGGTGAAAAATATGGAACAACAACGCATTGAAGTTGTGGGCAAATTAGGCTCAACCTACGGTATCCGTGGGTGGTTACGTATTTATTCATCAACAGAACAAGCTGAAAGCATTTTTGATTATCAACCTTGGTTTTTAAAAATCAAAGGTGAATGGCAGCCAACAGAATTAGAAAATTGGCGCCATCATAATCACGAAATCATCGTTAAATTAAAAGGCGTTGATGATCGTGAAGCTGCACAAATTTTAGCAAATGTTGAAATTGGTGTGGATTTATCTGTTTTCCCTGAACTGGAAGAGGGCGATTATTACTGGCACGATTTAATCGGTTGTTCAGTCGTCAACCTAGAAGGTTATACAATGGGAACCGTAACAGAGATGATGGAAACCGGTTCTAATGATGTGTTAGTGGTTAAAGCTAATACTAAAGATGCTTTTGGAAAACAAGAGCGGTTAATTCCGTTTTTGTATGAACAAGTAGTTAAAAGAGTCGATCTCACCACGAAAACTATTGAAGTGGATTGGGACGCTGGTTTCTAATCTCAAGTATGCACAAACGTAATGTAGTAGGCTTTTTATGTGGATAGGGGTGATTTCATTATTCCCCGAAATGTTTAAAGCGATTACGGAATTTGGGGTTACAGGTAGAGCCGTAAAACATAATCTTCTGCAAGTAGAATGTTGGAATCCAAGAGATTTTACATTCGATAAGCATAAAACCGTGGATGACCGTCCTTATGGTGGTGGCCCGGGAATGCTGATGATGGTGCAACCTTTACGGGATGCGATTCATGCTGCGAGAGCAGCTGCAGGAGAAGGCGCAAAGGTGATTTACCTTTCGCCACAAGGACGTAAACTCGATCAAGGTGGCGTAACCGAACTTGCTCAAAATCAGAAATTGATTTTGGTATGTGGGCGTTACGAAGGTATTGATGAGCGATTGATTCAAACTGAAATTGATGAAGAATGGTCAATCGGCGATTACGTTCTGACCGGTGGGGAGTTGCCGGCAATGACATTAATTGATGCTGTTGCGCGTTTTATTCCCGGTGTATTAGGCAAACAAGCCTCCGCAGAAGAAGATTCTTTTGCAGACGGTTTATTAGATTGCCCGCATTACACCAGACCGGAAGTGTTAGAAGGATTAACTGTACCACCCGTGCTGATGTCGGGACATCACGAAGAAATTCGGAAATGGCGATTAAAACAATCGCTACAAAGAACGTGGCTCCGACGCCCTGAGCTCTTAGAAGGCCTAGCTCTGACTGACGAACAACGTAAGCTGTTAAAAGAGGCGCAAGCCGAACATAACAGTTAGTTTCAGTTACATCTAGGATCAATAAAGGATCAAACAATGTCTAACATTATCAAACAACTTGAACAAGAACAATTAAAACAAAACGTACCTAGCTTCCGCCCAGGTGATACTTTAGAAGTTAAAGTATGGGTAGTTGAAGGTAGCAAACGTCGTTTGCAAGCATTCGAAGGCGTGGTTATTGCAATTCGTAACCGTGGCTTGCACTCAGCATTCACTTTACGTAAAATTTCTAACGGCGTAGGTGTTGAGCGTGTATTCCAAACTCACTCTCCAGCTGTAGATTCTATCGCTGTTAAACGTAAAGGTGCAGTACGTAAAGCTAAACTTTACTACTTACGTGAACGTTCAGGTAAATCAGCTCGTATTAAAGAGCGTTTGGGCGAATAATTCGCAAAATAAAAAAGGCTTGGTTTTCCAAGCCTTTTTTGTTTTTAAGTGCGGTCAACATTAAGACCGCTTCATAATTTCAAAAAACTCATCGTTAGTTTTTGCCACCATAAGTTTGTCGATGAGGAATTCCATCGCTTCCACTTCACCCATTGGGTTAAGGATTTTGCGAAGAATCCACATTTTTTGTAATTCATCTGGTGTGGTAAGTAAGTCTTCTTTACGCGTACCTGAACGGTTGAAGTCGATTGCAGGGAACACACGTTTTTCTGCAATTTTACGAGAAAGATGTAATTCCATGTTACCGGTACCTTTAAATTCTTCAAAGATAACCTCATCCATTTTTGAACCGGTATCTACAAGTGCGGTTGCAATAATGGTTAAACTACCACCTTCTTCTACGTTACGTGCAGCACCAAAGAAACGTTTTGGACGATGCAACGCATTTGCATCCACACCACCAGAAAGAATTTTACCGGATGCTGGTGTAACGGTATTGTAAGCACGTGCCAAACGCGTGATAGAGTCGAGTAAAATCACCACGTCTTTTTTGTGCTCAACAGAACGTTTTGCTTTCTCGATAACCATTTCAGCTACTTGAACGTGACGAGCAGCTGGTTCATCAAAGGTAGAGGCAATCACTTCACCTTTTACTGAACGTTGCATTTCCGTTACTTCTTCAGGGCGCTCATCGATTAAAAGCACAATAAGTTCACATTCAGGGTAGTTGTGCGTGATGCTTTGTGCAATATTTTGTAGCAACATGGTTTTACCGGCTTTTGGTGGTGCTACGATAAGACCACGCTGACCTTTACCAATCGGAGAGGCTAAATCCAAAATACGCGCGGTTAAATCTTCGGTTGAGCCATTACCACGTTCCATTCTTAAACGAGAATTTGCGTGTAATGGGGTTAAGTTTTCGAAAAGAATTTTACTACGAGAGACTTCTGGTTTGTCATCGTTGACTTGGTCGACTTTTAAAAGTGCAAAATAGCGCTCGCC
>CAUETL010000017.1:0-20913 GCA_959020685.1 Parahaemophilus parainfluenzae
GAGGTTGGGGAAGAAGTGCATCTAACTGTTGGTGTGGTACGTTTTGAACATGAAGGTCGAGCACGCAGTGGCGCAGCTTCAAGCTTTTTAGCGGATCGCGTAGAAGAAGATGGTGCTGTGCGTGTATTTGTAGAGCATAACGATAATTTTCGTCTGCCAAATGACACGACTAAGCCAATTATTATGGTGGGTTCCGGTACTGGCGTGGCACCATTCCGTGCCTTTATGCAGCAACGCGTAGCCGATGAGGCAATTGGTAAAAACTGGCTGATTTTTGGTAATCCGCATTTTGCCAGCGATTTCCTTTATCAAACCGAATGGCAACAATTTGCCAAAGAGGGCTTCTTGCATAAATACGATTTTGCTTGGTCACGTGATCAAGAGAAGAAGATCTATGTACAGGACAAGATCCGCGAAAATTCGGCGGCGCTGTGGCAATGGTTACAAGAGGGCGCTTATTTTTATGTCTGTGGTGATGCAGCCAAAATGGCAAAAGATGTGGAGCAAGCATTACTCGAAGTCATTACTAAAGAGGGCAATTTAAGTCCGGATGAAGCAGAAGATTATTTAAATGAACTGCGTGAAGAAAAACGTTATCAACGCGATGTGTACTAGATTTGTGGGGTGAAAAAAAATGACAGAGCAAAACAAACAAAAAGGCTTGGAATGGCAAGAAAAACCGCTTTCTGACAATGAACGGTTAAAAACTGACAGTAACTTTTTACGCGGTACCATTTTAGATGATTTAGAGGATTCCTTAACCGGTGGTTTCCGTGGGGATAACTTTCAATTAATCCGTTTCCACGGTATGTATGAACAAGACGATCGTGATATTCGTGCCGAACGTGCAGAGGAAAAACTCGAACCGTTGAAATTTATGCTGTTACGCTGCCGTTTACCAGGGGGAATCATCAAACCATTCCAATGGATTGAATTGGATAAATTTGCCCGTGAACACAGCTATTATCGTTCGATTCGTTTGACCAATCGTCAAACTTTCCAATATCACGGTGTGCCGAAAAGCCAATTACAAACTATGCATCGTTTATTGCATAGTTTGGGATTAGACTCTATTGCAACGGCTTCAGATATGAACCGTAATGTGTTATGTACTTCTAATCCAATTGAATCAAAATTACATCAGCAGGCATATGAATATGCGAAGAAAATTTCAGAACATCTGTTACCACGTACACGAGGTTATTTAGATGTATGGATTGATGGTAAGAAAGTCCAAAGTAGCGATGATTTTTTACAGGAAGAACCGATTCTCGGTAAAACTTATTTGCCACGTAAATTTAAAACAGCCGTGGTGATTCCACCACTTAATGATGTGGATTGTTACGGGAATGACTTAGATTTTGTCGCCATTGCAGACGAGAAGGGGAATTTGGTTGGCTTTAATGTCTTGGCTGGCGGTGGCTTATCCCTTGAACATGGCAACACCAAAACCTATCCGCATATCTCCCTTGAATTGGGTTATGTGCCGTTGGAATACACCTTAAAAGCAGCGGAAGCGGTGGTGACAACCCAACGGGATTTTGGTAATCGTAGCGATCGTAAAAATGCACGTAGTCGTTATACTATTCAAAACATGGGATTAGATAATTTTCGCGCCGAAGTCGAACGTCGTATGGGTATTTCATTTGAACCGATTCGTCCGTTTAAATTTACAGAACGTGGTGATCGTATCGGTTGGGTAAAAGGCATTGATAACAACTGGCATTTGACCCTGTTTATCGAAAGCGGTCGCTTGGTGGATAACGATGAGAAAAAATTACTGAGTGGTGTATTGGAAATTGCCAAAATTCATAAGGGCGATTTTCGTATCACCGCCAACCAAAATCTGATCGTGGCAAATGTAGCGGAAGAGGATAAAGCACAAATTGAGCAAATTGCGTGTGATTACGGTTTGATTCGTGATAATGTGAGTAAATTACGTGAAAACTCAATGTCCTGCGTTTCTTTTCCAACCTGTCCACTAGCGATGGCAGAATCAGAGCGAATTCTTCCAAGCTTTATTGATGAACTGGATAAAGTGATGGCGAAACATCAAGTGGCTGATGATTATATTGTTACACGTATTACCGGTTGCCCAAATGGATGTGGCCGCGCAATGTTGGCGGAAATCGGCTTGGTGGGCAAAGCAATTGGTCGTTACAATTTGCATATCGGTGGGGATCGTGAAGGTGTGCGTATTCCACGTCTTTATAAAGAAAATATTACGATTCTGGAAATTATCAGTGAACTTGACACGCTGATTGGCCGTTGGGCAAGTGAGCGTCATGAAAACGAAGGCTTTGGTGATTTCACCATTCGTGCTGGCATCATTAAACCAGTGCTAAATGCACCCGTTGATTTCTGGGATGACTCAAAAGTGATTATTAAATCAGCGGCTTAATGTACAAAAGTGCGGTTGATTTTGACCGCACTTTTAGTTGAGATAATAAAAAACCTTAGGTTTTAGCCTAAGGTTTTGGTTTTTTAGCAAGAGTTATTTTTTCTCTTCACATTTGTTGATATCACTACATTTGCCGTAGAGATATAAACTGTGTGCTTTTAATTTGATGCCATGTTGTTCACTGATTTCTTTTTGACGTTGTTCAATAATGTTATCAGTAAACTCAAATACTTTGCCACAATCTTCACAGATAATGTGATCGTGGTGTTCTGTTGGCGCAAGCTCAAAAACAGATTTGTTGCCTTCAAAATTATGACGAATTAAGATATGTGCTTCATCAAATTGGTTAAGCACGCGATATACAGTTGCAAGACCAATGTCACTACCTTGTTCTAACAAGATTTTATACACTTCTTCAGCTGAGAAATGCTCGTTTTTATGTTCTTGCATTAACGCAAGGATAGTCAGCCGGGGTTCGGTGATTTTCAACCCTGCTTTTTTGAGTAATTTGATGTTTTCTTCAGACATAATGTTCCCTTAATTAATTTGCTAAATAGAGATGGTTAAGCCAATTCTGCTAAACACATTTCATCGTAGATTTGTTTCGTCCATTTCTCTACACGTTCTGCTGTGAGTTCTGGTTGACGATCTTCATCGATACACAAACCGATAAAGTTTCCGTCGTCTAATAATGCTTTTGATGCTTCAAAGGTGTAACCATCAGTTGACCAATTGCCCACGATAATCGCACCACGTGGTTCAACGATATCACGTACTGTACCGATCGCATCACAGAAGTAATCTGCGTAGTCTTCCTGATCGCCACAGCCAAAAATACCCACTAATTTGTCAGTAAAATCAATTTCTTCTAAGGTTGGGAAAAAATCATCCCAGTCAGCTTGTGCTTCACCGTAATACCAAGTCGGAATACCGAAAAGTAAAAAATCATAACCTTCGATATCTTCTTTCGAGCTTTTTGCAATGTCACGAATATCAACGAGTTCGTTACCTAATTGCTTTTGAATCATTTTTGCAATGTTTTCTGTATTACCTGTGTCACTACCGTAAAATAAACCGACAACTGCCATTGTTCTTTCCTTTTGAAATAAAATTAGGTGAGTAGAAAAAAGATGAGGGATCAAAGCCCCACAATTTGTGCGAACTATAACATAAATGAATTCTCATTTGAATAGAATAATTCTCATTTAAAGCGATTAATTCTTATTTAGAAACCTATCAATTGCACGTATCACAAAATCAGGTTTTTCTGCATGAACCCAGTGCCCACAACCATTGATAGTGAACGAGGTTGCATTCGGGAATTGTTTTAGAATAATTTCTGTATATTCAGGTTTAATATAAGATGAAAGCCCACCTTTAATAAAGAGAGTAGGCGTATTAGCGTAAACTTCCTGCCAATCCATCAGTTCCGCATAATGCTCAAAAAGTGCGGTCAAATTGAAACGAAAATATTCGCTTGAAGTCGGCTCAAAAGATTTCAACATAAACTGCACCACGCTAGGCTCGGCAATGTCATTTTCTAAAATAGGCTTAGCTTGTTGACGAGTTTGTGGCTGCGCTTTTTTCACGGCAAACAAACCACGAAACACATCATCATGTCCCGCACTGCTATTAGCCACAGGTGCAATATCAATGACAACTAATTTTTCCACACGCTGCGGCTGAAGTGCGGTCATTTTCATTGCTGTTTTTCCGCCCATTGAATGACCAATTAAGATCACTTTATCTAATTGAAGGTGATCGATAAGTTGCCATACATCATCAGCCATGACATCGTAATTCATTGTTTCTGAATGAAAACTATGTCCATGATTGCGTAAATCTACGCGTAAAATATTATAGTTATCGCTAAATGCACGCGCGATGACACCAAGATTATTCATATCTCCAAACAAGCCATGAATGAAAACTAAGGTAGGTGAATTAATTGATTGTTTTACTTGGTGAAATTGATGGTTTAATAATTGGGAAGATGACATATATTTTGCGTGAGAATTTGGTTAGAAATCGTTATAATGGACGAAAATTTTAGCAAACGGAGAGAAAAAAATGAAGATAATTGAAGTCGATGAAGAATTATATCAACACATTGCGGCACAAACTCAATCTATTGGAGAAAGTGCGTCTGATATTCTTCGCCGTTTGTTGAATTTACCCACTCATGCAGCAAGCTCGGTTGATTTCTTTGAATCAGTCACATCAGCTGAAACGCCAAAAAGTGCGGTGCATTCTGAGCCTGTTTTAACGGAAAAAACAACCGAAGTATCTCAACCAAAAGTTGAACCTATTGAACCGCCAAAAGCAGTGAAAAAACAATCGGATGAAGCAATCAATCATATTGTTGATAAAGTGCGTGCACTCTTGAATTCTGCTGAGTTCAAAGAAGAGCCAAAAGCAGTGGTGCGTTTTTTAAGTATATTACGGACGCTTTATCGTACCAATCCAGAAAGTTTCGCACAGGCAACAGAAAGCCTACAAGGTCGTACTCGTGTTTATTTTGCTCGTGACGAAGGGACTTTGCTTGTGGCGGGTAATCACACGAAACCGAAACAAATTCCTGACACGCCATATTGGGTGATTACCAATACCAATAGTGGTCGTAAGATGCTGATGCTAGAAGGGGCGATGCAATCTATGCATTTGCCGGAATATTTAATTGACGAAGTTCGCCCTTATTTCGTTAGCAACTAATTCGATGCAAAAATTCCCTTGGCAAGCATTTGCCCAAAATTCAGCGTATGCAAATCAGGTCGCGTTGCGAAATTCGCAGGGCGATCCTTTTACTTGGGCGGAGCTTGCCGAGAAAATTAATCAAGTAGAAGTCTTTCTCTTACAACAAGGTGTGACAGCGCAAAGTGCGGTCGCTTTTTGCGGTAAAAATTCAGAACAGATCTTATTTCTTTATTTAGCCGTTATTCAGCTAGGTGCAAAAATTTTAGGGATCAATCCTGCATTTCCTCAAGAAAAAAGAGAAGAATTGTGCCAAGTACACGGCATAGATTTTTGTTATCAAACTGAAGATATTCGTTATTTAGCTGCTGAAGCATTACCCGAGCATAAAGCGGATTTGACAAAAGCAGCCACAATGACGCTCACATCAGGTTCGACAGGTTTACCTAAAGCAGTGGTGCATAATGTGTCTGCTCATTTAGCTAATGCAGAAGGCGTTTGTGCCTTAATGAGTTTTGGCAAAGATCAATCGTGGCTACTTTCTTTGCCGCTTTATCATGTTTCCGGACAAGGCATTGTGTGGCGCTGGCTTTACGCAGGTGCAACCTTAGTTTTACCGAAAGAAGATTTTTATCAATCTATTGGTGAGGTTTCCCATGTTTCTCTCGTGCCAACGCAATTGCAGCGT
Source organism: Parahaemophilus parainfluenzae (assembly GCA_959020685.1). Classification (GTDB taxonomy): domain Bacteria; phylum Pseudomonadota; class Gammaproteobacteria; order Enterobacterales; family Pasteurellaceae; genus Haemophilus_D; species Haemophilus_D parainfluenzae_T. The sequence continues at coordinate 5,781 of CAUETL010000017.1, forward strand.
TGGTTTGATTATTTGATCGAACATCCACAATCTACCCAAACTCAAGCGGTATTATTGGGTGGAACACAAATCCCTGTTAAATTAACTCAAGCATTAAATGAATTAGGGATTCGCAGTTATTCAGGTTATGGTATGACCGAAATGGCTTCTACTGTATTCGCTAAACAATCGGATGGAAAAGTTGGTGTAGGTCAACCTTTGCTTGGCCGAGAGTTCAAGTTAGTGAATGAAGAAGTTTGGTTAAAAGGTGCTGGACTTGCCATGGGCTATTGGCGAGAAGGACATATTGTTCCACTCACCAATGCCGAAGGTTGGTTCCAAACAAAAGATAAAGCTCAATGGCTTGATGACGAATTAGTTATTCAAGGCCGATTGGATAATATGTTTATTTCTGGAGGTGAAAATATTCAACCAGAAGAAATTGAAAAAGTGATTGCACAATCAGATTTGGTGAAACAAGTCTTTGTTTTGCCTCAACATGATGAGGAATTTGGCCATCGCCCTGTCGCGATTGTTGAATTTCATACCTCATTTAATGAAAGTGCGGTCGAATCTCTCAACGTTTTTTTACAAGGACGATTGGAACGATTTAAGCAACCCGTTGCCTACTATGAACTCCCGCAGGATTTAATCCAAGGGGCAATAAAGATTTCTCGCAAAGCACTCGCCGATTGGCTGTTGCAACAATAGGAAAGTTAGTTTAATGAAAAATATCTCTCGAGTTTTGACCGCACTTGGTCTTTCATTTGTTTTTACGCTGGCGCTTTCTCAGCCTGTTTGGGCAGAGAATAATAATGCTGATTTACCGACGGAAAAAACACTAAAAAGTGAATTAGCCGAGGCACAAAAATTACCGGATGGTGATGAAAAGACAAATAATATTGCGACAATCCAGGCTTCGCTTGATTTCTTGCAACAAATTCAAACACAGCAAAAAAATAATAACGATTTGCAAGATACGCTTATTGATGCAGATTCTGAAATTCAGAAGAATAATGCCGATCTTCAAAATCTTAAAAAACAGCTAAGCACGCCAAATAACACCGATTATGCTTCTCAAAGTTTAGCGACTTTGCAGGCACAGCTTGAGAAACTGACCAATCAACAACAAGATGCTCAATCTGCATTAAGTGCCGTGAATACACAACTTGCAGGGCAAAGCGCTGTATCCGAACGCGCCCAAACAGCCTTAACAGATAATGTTAAACGTACGCAAGAATTGAATCAGAAATTGGCTGATCCAACAACCAGTTCGCTATTAAAACAGCAAATTCAACTTGAGTTGCAATTGATTGAGCTAAAAAATGCGTACAATCAAATTTTATTAAAAAATAGCGATCAATTTACGGTTCTTTACCAGAGCCGTTATGACTTATTGAATACACGTGTTCAAGCGCTACAGAAACAAATTGCCGCCATTCAAGACGTGATTAATCAAAAGAATTTGGCTAAAACACAAAACCAAGTTGAGCAAGCACAACAACAAAGCCAAAATGTTGAGCAAAATCCGTTGATTCAGAAAGAATTGAATTTGAATGCACAGCTTAGCCAATATTTACTTGAGCAAACTGAGAAAACCAATACATTAACGCAAGATGAATTGCGCATGCGAAATGTATTGGATAACTTGACGCAGACACAGCGTACCATTGATGAGCAAATCAGTGCGTTACAAGGCACGTTGGTGCTTTCTCGCATTATTCAGCAACAAAAACAAAAATTACCGACTAATTTAAATATTCAAGGGCTTTCAAAACAAATTGCGGATTTACGTGTACAAATCTTTGATATTACACAAAAACGTAATGAACTTTATGATATTGATGCTTACATCAGTAAAATAGAGCAGAATGAAAACAAATCGTTTACACCTGCAGAAAAAACACAATTAACCAATTTGCTCACTGAACGTCGTAAAGTTGCCTCTGATTTGATTAAATCATTGAATAATCAATTGAACTTAGCGATTTCCTTAGAGTTAACCCAACAGCAGATTACTCAAATCAGTGATCAAATTCAGTCTAAACTCGATCAACAAAGTTTCTGGGTAAAAAGTAATAACCCAATTAATCTTGATTGGTTCAAAAAGCTGCCAATGTCACTCAAGGCACAATTTGATGGCATTGGAAAGAAAATCGGCTTCCCGACAAATTTTGATAATTTGCCGTATTTACTCACTTATGTCTTTATTTTGTTTGTGATTGGTGGATTGATTTTCAAATTTAAAGAATCAATTAAACAACGTTTGAGCGTGATTAATGGCGAAATTAATACGCTTCGTTCTGATAGCCAATGGCATACGCCGCTTGCGTTATTTTATACGGCATTTTTATCGTTATCGGGCACACTCTGGTTCTTAGCCGCTTGCCAACTTTTAGGCTTTTTCTTTGTGAAAAATCCACAAGAGTTTTGGGAGTGGTCGCTCAGTATGGCGGGCTATTGGTGGTTCTTTAGTTTTATCTTAGCTATTCTTCGTCCGAATGGTATTTTAGTCCGCCATTTCGGTTTTGCTAAAGAGAGCGCGGCTGCTTTGCAAGACGTCACAAAACGTATCATTGTTTCCGTTGTGTTATTACTGAATACGTCAATTTTCAGTAATGTCATGGATACAGGTTTAGCCAATGACGTCCTCGGCGAAATTAATACGATTGTTGCCTTGCTTTTCTGTATTGTGATTATTGCGCCACGTTTTGTTCGCACAGAAAAATCGTTGAATTCAAGCGTAACGGATCAGCGTGATAGAACGCTTTTAAAAATTATGCGCGTTTTATTGCAATTGGTCCCTGTTATTTTAATTGCACTAGTTGCTTTAGGCTATTATTACACCGCCTTAAATTTAATTACGCATATTATTAATACCTACATTGCATGGGTGGTGTGGTCGTTGGTGCGTCATACTATTTATCGTGGTATTACGGTTGCATCAAGACGTTTAGCTTATCGACGTTTACAAGAAAAACGTCAGCAAAAACAACAAGATTCAAGTGATACTTCAGCCTCTGATGATGTGGTCGTGATTACCGAACAAGAAGAGGGATTAGCCTTAAATGAAGTGCGTAGCCAGTTACTACGCTTTGCCGATCTCTTTATTTGGACCGCACTTTTTGCCATCTTCTATTATGTATGGTCAGATTTAGTGACCGTTGTAAGTTATTTGCGTGATATTACCTTGTGGCAACAAACTTCAACAACTGAAGCGGGCGTGGTGACAGAAACGATTTCACTCTTTAACTTGATTGTTGCATTAATCATTGTCGTGATTACCTATATTTTGGTGCGTAACATTCAGGGTATTTTAGAAGTATTAATCTTCTCTCGAGTGAAACTTTCACAAGGTACACCTTATACCATTACCACCTTATTAACCTACATCTTTGTTGCAGTTGGTGGAGCATGGGCATTCTCAACACTCGGGATGTCTTGGTCGAAATTACAATGGTTGTTTGCAGCCCTTTCCGTTGGTCTCGGTTTTGGTATGCAAGAAATTTTTGCAAACTTTGTTTCGGGTATCATTTTATTATTTGAACGTCCAATTCGTGTGGGCGATACCGTGACAATTAATGGCGTGACAGGTACGGTGGCGAAAATCCGTATTCGTGCGATTACCATGATTGATCCTGATCGAAAAGAAGTGATTGTGCCAAATAAGTCCTTTGTAACAGGTCAAGTGATCAACTGGGCATTATCTAATACCGTTACTCGTTTAGTGGTTTCCGTTGGTGTGGCGTATGGTTCAGATTTAGACTTAGTGAAACGCTTATTATTGCAAGCCGCGCATGAGCAACCAAGTGTCTTAAAAGATCCAGAACCAAGAGCATTATTCTTGACCTTTGGGGCAAGTACATTAGATCACGAATTACGTGTTTATGTAGGTCAAGTGTCTGAGCGTAATGATACGCTTGATGCACTCAATCGTCGTGTGAATGAATTATTTGCAGAAAATAATATTGATATTGCATTCAACCAATTAGATATCTTTATCAAAAACAAAGATACTGGCGAAGAGATTCCATTTATTGATGTGGCAAAATTAGCCCAAAATCATTAATTAAAGAGAGAAAATATGGCAGGGAATACTATCGGACAACTTTTTCGTGTGACAACCTTTGGGGAGTCACATGGTATTGCATTAGGCTGCATCGTTGATGGTGTGCCACCGAATCTTGAATTATCGGAAGCCGATATTCAACCTGATTTAGATCGTCGTAAACCGGGTACATCACGCTATACCACACCGCGTCGTGAAAACGATGAAGTACAGATTTTATCTGGGGTATTTGAAGGTAAAACAACCGGTACCAGCATTGGAATGATCATTAAAAATGGTGATCAACGTTCACAAGATTATGGCGATATCAAAGATCGTTTCCGTCCTGGGCATGCAGATTTTACCTATCAACAAAAATACGGTATTCGTGATTATCGCGGTGGTGGTCGTTCTTCTGCACGAGAAACCGCCATGCGTGTTGCTGCGGGTGCGATTGCGAAGAAATATCTACGTGAGCAGTTTGGCATTGAAGTGCGTGGTTTTTTAAGCCAAATCGGCGAAGTAAAGATTGCACCACAGACTGTCGGCAAAATTGATTGGGATAAAGTGAATAGCAATCCATTTTTCTGTCCAGATGAAAGTGCGGTCGAAAAATTTGATGAATTAATCCGTGAATTGAAAAAAGAAGGGGATTCGATTGGTGCCAAACTAACCGTGATTGCAGAGAATGTCCCTGTTGGTTTAGGTGAGCCCGTTTTTGATAGACTTGATGCGGATTTAGCCCATGCGTTAATGGGAATCAATGCCGTTAAAGGTGTAGAAATTGGAGATGGTTTTGCCGTGGTTGAACAGCGTGGAAGTGAACATCGTGATGAAATGACACCCAATGGTTTTGAAAGCAACCATGCTGGCGGTATTTTAGGTGGCATTAGCACTGGTCAGCCAATTATTGCGACCATTGCACTAAAACCAACATCCAGTATTACCATTCCTGGACGCTCGATTAATTTAGAAGGTGAGCCCGTTGAAGTCGTGACAAAAGGCCGTCATGATCCTTGTGTCGGTATTCGAGCAGTACCCATCGCAGAGGCAATGGTCGCGATTGTGTTACTCGACCATTTATTGCGTTTTAAGGCACAATGCAGATAACTCTTTTAAATTAAGCTTATTTTTTCTTTTATTGAAGATAAGGTCATTCGTTTTAGGAAATCTTATGAATAAATCTTTAGCAAAATTACTTTCAAGTGCGGTTGTTTTAGGGAGTGTTTTTTTCTCGCTACAAACAACGGCATCACCACAAGACTGGCAACGAATTAAACGTCCAATTCCAGCAACAGACGGTAAAGCGAATCCAATTGGTAGCTATTCAAATGGTTGTATTATTGGTGCTGAACCTTTGCCTTATAAAGGTGAGGGGTACCAAGTCATTCGTATGAATAAAAATCGCTATTATGGTCATCCGGATATGATTGCCTACTTACAGCGTCTTGGGCAAAAAGCGAAGTCAGCAGGCTTACCAACGATGTTAGTTGGAGATATTGCTATGCCAGGTGGTGGTCGATTCTTAACGGGGCATGCAAGCCATCAAATGGGATTAGACGCAGATATTTGGTTGCGCATGGGGACCATGACAGACAGTGAAGCGTTAAATTCTGATGGAAAAGGCTTGCTTGTGGTGAACCGTCAAACACAACGTGTTGATGAAAATGTGTGGAATAACAATCATGCAACGTTAATTAAACTGGCTGCGCAAGATCCGAAAGTAACACGTATTTTTGTGAACCCAGCGATTAAATTAAAACTTTGTCAAACAGCAGGAGATGATCGGGCTTGGTTACACAAAATTCGTCCATGGTTTGGTCATGATTCACATTTCCACGTGCGTATTGCTTGTCCGAAAGATGCCGCTTATTGTGAAGATCAAGCACCTGTACCTGCAGGCGATGGTTGTGGCGATGAACTTTATTCTTGGTTTGAACCCGCAAAACCAGGTTCAGGCTCTTCTAAACCAAAAGTGACACCACCAGAGCCGTTTTTATGTCAGCAAGTCTTGAGTTCGCCAAATAGTAGCGAATGGTTAGAGTAGGAGTTACATAATGGAATTGGGGATTGATATATTAGCCATGCTTTTTGCAGCTGCCTTTATTGCCGCATTTATTGATGCGATAGCGGGTGGTGGAGGCTTAATTACAATCCCTGCCTTATTAATGACAGGCATGCCACCTGCGATGGCGTTAGGTACAAATAAATTACAAGCATTCGGCGGTGCGTTGTCGGCAAGTATTTACTTTTTACGTAAAAGAGCGGTCAATTTATCGGAGTTTTCTTTCATCTTACTGGTGATTTTTATCGGCTCGGTGATTGGTACCTTGCTTATTCAAAGTTTAGATGCGTCATTAATTAAAAAAGGGCTTCCATTTCTCATTTTAGCGATTGGTTTATACTTTTTATTTACGCCTAAATTGGGTGAAAGTGATCGTAAACAACGAATTTCTTACGCTGTTTTTGCGTTATGTTTTGGTTCACTCCTGGGGTTTTATGACGGTTTTTTCGGACCAGGGACGGGGTCATTGATGAATCTGGCGTGTGTGATGTTACTTGGATTTAACCTCACTAAAGCGACGGCGCATGCCAAAGTGATGAATTTAACCTCAAATTTAGCCTCATTAATTTTTTTCCTAATTGGTGGTCATGTGATTTGGACTGTCGGTTTAGTGATGATGGCAGGAAGCCTGATAGGTGCAAATTTAGGTGCTAAAATGGTGATGGCAAAAGGCAAACAACTGATCAGACCGATGGTGGTGATTATGTCATTTATCATGACGATAAAAATGGCGTATGATCAGGGTTGGTTTCATTTTTAACGATTGATTATGACAGATTCTCAAAAAAAATTACGTATTACAGCACGAACGGGCTATGAACCACATTTTTCATGGTCATATTTGCACCCTAAAAATTGGGGGATTTGGCTTGGTATTTTTGTGCTTTTGTTATTGGCTTTTGTACCGTTTCGTTTACGCGATAAATTAGCAGAGAAACTGGCTCGTGCACTGACGAAAAAAATCGGTAAACCACGTATTCGTGCAGAAATTAATTTGAAACTCTGTTTCCCAGATTGGACGGATGAGCAACGTAATAAAGTGATTGAAGAGATGTTTGTGACGGTCGCACAAGTCATGCTTGGTATTGGTGAAATTGCCATTCGTTCTAAAAAACATTTACAAAAACGCAGTGAATTCATTGGTCTTGAGCATCTCAAACAAGCCAAAGCTGAAGGGCATAACATCATTTTGATGGTGCCACATGGTTGGGCGATTGATGCCTCTGGCATTATTTTGCATACACACGGCATGCCGATGACGTCAATGTATAACCCGCACCGAAATCCGTTGGTGGACTGGTTGTGGACTTTAGCGCGTCAGCGTTTTGGCGGGAAAATGCATGCTCGCCAAAATGGGATTAAGCCATTTTTAGCACACATCAAACAAGGTCAAATGGGGTATTATCTTCCTGATGAAGATTTTGGTGCTGAGCAAAGTGTCTTTGTGGATTTTTTTGCTACTTATAAAGCCACACTTCCTGGGTTAAATAAAATGGCGAAATTAGCAAAAGCGGTGGTTATTCCAATGTTCCCACGCTATAACGCTAAGAGTGGCAAGTATGAAATGGAAATTCGCCCACCGATGCAATTAAGCGACGATCCTGAGCAATCAGCCCGAGCGATGAACGAAGAAATTGAGTATTTCGTCACGCCAACACCCGAACAATATGTCTGGATTTTACAGCTTCTTCGTACTCGAAAAGACGGGGAAGATATTTACCCAGATTAATTCATTTTATTTACAAAAGTGCGGTCAAAATTCACCGCACTTTTGTATTTTTCTATGCTAGAATGCGAGCCTAAAAACAGGATTTTTTCTTACTCTTTTTTGAGCAATTATTTATGAACAAACAACTTGAATTAATCAAATCTTCTATCAAATCTATCCCAAATCATCCAAAAGAAGGCATCATTTTCCGTGATATCACGAGCTTACTCGAAGTGCCTGCGGCTTTCAAAGCCACAATCGATTTGATCGTTGAAAAGTATAAAGATCAAGGTCTTACAAAAGTCATTGGTACCGAGTCTCGTGGATTTATTTTTGGGGCGCCAGTTGCATTAGCATTAGGCTTGCCATTTATCCCCGTTCGTAAACCGGGCAAATTACCGCGTGAAGTGATTGCACAGTCTTATCAATTAGAATACGGTCAAGACACCCTTGAATTGCACACTGATGCCATTTCGCAAGGTGATAATGTGTTAATCATTGATGACTTGTTAGCAACGGGTGGAACAGTTGAAGCTACCGTGAAATTAGTTCAACGTTTAGGTGGTGAAGTGAAACATGCTGCCTTTGTGATTAATTTGCCAGAATTAGGGGGCGAAAAACGCTTACGTGATTTAGGCATTGATTGCTACACCTTAGTGAATTTTGAAGGCCATTAATTTTTAAAGGGATGCGATGAGCTACCAAGTTTTAGCCAGAAAATGGCGACCAAAAAACTTTTCTGAAGTAGTGGGACAAAGCCATGTGCTCACTGCTTTGGAAAACGGTTTAAAAGAAAACCGTTTACATCATGCTTATTTATTTTCCGGCACCCGTGGCGTGGGGAAGACCTCTATTGCTCGTTTATTTGCGAAGGGCTTGAACTGCGTAAACGGTATTACTGCCGATCCTTGTGGTGAATGCGAAAACTGCAAGGCGATCGAAGCAGGCAATTTTATTGATTTAATTGAAATCGATGCGGCTTCTCGTACTAAAGTAGAAGATACCCGTGAGCTATTAGACAACGTGCAATATAAGCCGGTAGTAGGGCGTTATAAAGTCTATCTCATCGATGAAGTGCATATGCTTTCCCGCCATTCTTTCAATGCGTTGTTAAAAACCTTGGAAGAACCGCCTGACTATGTGAAATTCTTACTTGCTACAACGGATCCACAAAAATTGCCAATTACGATTTTATCCCGTTGTATGCAATTTCATCTTAAAGCATTAGATGAACCGCAAATTTCAGCCCATCTTAATCGCGTGCTTACGGCAGAAAATATTCCTTTTGATGCGCCTGCATTAGATAAATTAGCCAAAGCGGCACAGGGTAGTATTCGTGATAGCTTAAGTTTAACGGATCAAGCGATTGCCATGGGTAATGGTAAAGTTTCCACCGATGTGGTGAATACCATGCTTGGGCTATTAGATGAAGATCAGCCGATTGAAATCATTTACGCCTTACATCAAGGTAATGGTGAGCGTTTAATGAAAACCATCCAAACGGTAGCAGAAAAAGCGGGCGATTGGGATGAGTTACTGGCAGAAACGGCTGAAAAATTGCATCAAATTGCATTAATGCAGTTACTCGCTAAAAGTGCCACCGATGAAAACGATCACTTAGGTTTTCTGGCTAAACATATTTCACCGGAAGACGTACAATTTTTCTATCAAGTAATTGTATCGGGTCGAAAAGAATTGGCTTCTGCGCCTAATCGTCGAATTGGTGCAGAAATGACATTATTGAGGGCATTAGCATTCCACCCAAAGTTCCTTACGGCAGCACAAACGCCTAAACAAGGCGGGCTATCCCCTGAACAAAATACACAGAAAAGTGCGGTTGAAAATCAGCCTGTTTCTGGTTATGTGGATATGCCGGTGCTGTCGCAAAACATCAAAGCAAATTATTCTGCACAAGCGCAAAAGCCGATGGCTCAATCAGCAGTTGTGCATTCTTCACCTTCTCAACCTGTTTCCACGCAAACCACATCTTCATTGAATTTAGCTAGCCTTGCTGCGCTAGAGGCATTGAATCAATTAACGCAAATTGAGCAATCAGAGCGCCAACATCATCATGATGAACAACAAGCCGCAGTGGAAGAAACCTTGCATCATCTCCAAGCGTTAGATGGGCAAAAAAATTCACCAAAAATGACCGCACTTCCTGTGCGAGAGATGACACCGCCAAAAGCGACGCAAACGAAAGCAGCAGTGTCAAATCCAATTACTCAACAAGCAGAAGCGTTAAAGCAAAGTGTTGAAACGGTTGAAAATACCATTGATGACAATGCTGAAATGGATGCGGAAGAGCAGGAAATTCTGGATGCGGAAACTTACCGTTGGGAGTGGAGTAATCCGGATTTAGCTAAAGTGGATAGCGGTGTGCGACCTTCTGATATTAAACAGGCGATGTTGAAAGATGTGACACCAGAATTGCGTGAGAAAATTATTCAAATTACGCAAAAACAAGACCCTTGGACTGATATCGTTGAACGCTCTGGCGTGGTTGGCTTTTCAAAAGAGTTGGCATTAAATTGCTTTATTAAGTTGCAAACAGAAGATGAAATTCAACTCGGGCTTCATTCTGAAAAAGCCCATTTAAAACAAGATCGAAATATTAAAAATTTAGTAGAACATCTTGAACGTTTATATGAAAAACCAGTCAAATTGTCGATTTTTGTTGAAGATTCCGATGTTTTAACCCCGATGGATTACCGTAAAAAAGTTTATCAAGACTTGCGTGAACAGGCACGTACGGATTTACAGCAAGATAAAAAACTGCTTTTATTACAAAAAGAGTTTGATGCGAAGTTGGATGTTGAAAGCATTCGACCAGTCTAAAACTCATTTCTCTAAATTTTAACTTTATAAAGGAAAAAATATGGCGTTTAGCTCTCTTTTTACTCTTATTGATGACATAGCATCGATTCTTGATGATGTCGCCTTGATGACCAAAATGGCAGCCAAGAAAACCGTTGGTGTGGTAGGCGATGATTTAGCCTTAAATGCTAATCAGGTAACAGGGGCATCTTCCGATCGTGAATTACCCATTGTTTGGGCAGTCACCAAAGGATCGTTAGTCAATAAAGTAATTTTAATTCCAATTGCTTTACTGCTTTCTGCATTTTTACCTTGGTTGATCGTGCCACTTCTGATGATTGGTGGGGCATATTTGTGTTTTGAAGGTGTGGAGAAAATTCTACATAAATTTATTGCTCATGAAGAGCGCGAAGAAAAAACAACCTTTAATGAAGCCGCTAAAATTAAAGGGGCAATTCGTACGGATTTTATTCTTTCTGCTGAAATTATTATTATTGCATTGGGCGAATTAATCGAAGCGAGCTTGCTGACACGTATTATTTCCCTTTCAATAGTCGGTATCGGAATTACTATTTTTGTTTATGGCTTGGTCGCATTGATTGTTAGAGCGGATGATTTCGGTTTATACCTTATCAAAAAAGGTGGTGTGGCTAAGTCAATCGGGAATGCAATTTTAGTGATTATGCCAAAATTTATGCGCTCACTTAGTTTTATCGGTACGCTTGCGATGTTCTTAGTCGGTGGCGGTATTTTCGTACATAATGTGGATTTCATTCATCATTTGCTCGCTGATTATCAATTAGCAGATGGTTTACTTGGTAATGTGGCGACGTTAGTCGTGGGGGTGATTGTAGGGGCAATTGCTTGTGCAATTGTATTACCAGCAATGAAATTATTTGGTAAACACTAAAAACGAGATAAAAAATAACCGCACTTTGATGCTTTCAAGGTGCGGTTTTTTTATAGACGAAACAGATTATTTGCGGGAAGTGTAATCGCCGACACAGACCCATTTATAACTGGTTAAGGCTTCTAATCCCATTGGACCGCGAGCATGAAGTTTTTGAGTACTTACCGCCACTTCTGCGCCTAAACCAAATTGCCCACCATCAGTAAATCGAGTACTTGCATTAACATATACAGCTGCCGCATCTACTTGATTGATAAATTGAGTGGCTAGTCGTTGATTTTCCGTCAAGATACTTTCTGAATGTTGCGTGCCATATTCACGAATATGAGCAATTGCCGCATCCATATCTTCAACCACTACGACATTGAGATCGAGTGAGCCCCATTCTTGGCGTAATGCTTGTTCAGTCACTTCTTGCACATCGACATTTGTAGCTTGAAGAATCGAAAGTGCGGTCGATTTTGCATGGAATTTTACTTTTTTCTCGGCTAAATATTTCGCGAGTTTTGGTAGGAAGGTTTCTGCAATCGAGCGTTGAACTAAAAGCGTTTCCAACGTATTACATGTGCTTGGACGTTGGCATTTTGCATTAGCAATCACCGCAAGGGCTTTTTCTTGGTCAGCACTTTCTTCCACAAAAAGATGACAAACACCCACACCACCGACAATCACTGGAATGGTAGAATGTTGTTTACAAAGCTCATGTAAACCTGCGCCGCCACGAGGAATAATCATATCCACGTAGCGCTCCAATTTAAGCAGTTGCATCACAAGTTCACGATTCGGATCGGTAATAGCTTGGACTGCATGGCGTGGTAATCCCGCTTGTTCAAGGGCATTTTGTACCACTTCTACTAAAATTTGGTTGGAATGTTGTGTTTCTTTTCCTCCACGTAAAATCACGGCATTACCGGTTTTTAAGCAAAGGCTCGCCACATCAATGGTGACATTGGGACGTGCTTCGTAAATGGTTCCAATCACACCAAGCGGAGTACGAACTCGTTCGATCTTTAATCCACTATCTAAGGTGCCCCCATCAATGATTTTCCCCACAGGATCCGCAAGAGAAATCACATGGCGTACATCATTCGCAATGCCTTTTAGGCGATCTTCGGTTAATAAGAGGCGGTCAATTAAGGCCTCAGATAAGCCGTTTTGTTTTGCGATTTCAATATCTTTTTGGTTCGCGGCTAGAATACGCTCCGCTTGTTGTTCTAATTGATCTGCAATGATACTAAGCGCATGATTTTTTTCAGTGGTGTTTAACTGCGCTAAAATAAAGGCTGCATCTTTGGCCTGTTTGCCCATTTGTTCTAACATATCGAATCCCTTGTTATTTCAACAAAAATATGGTGTAGCTTATCGTAAAAATCAGCAAGGTGAAATGATTAAAATTAAGGATTTTGTTAATCTTGTTTGATTATATTGATTGTTTTGTAGAGTATAGAGTGTGAAATTCTCTTCCACACTCTCTTGTTAGATATTAATAACAGCTTCTGCTGCCATCAAAATTTGTTGTACAGGTTTTATTGAAGTAATTTCCTTGAGCATCAGTTCCTGAATAGTTTGTAGAATTTCCATAATTCGTTATAGTCTGGTTCCAGCTATTACCATTAGAATCATAACCATTCTGATATGTTGTATTACCATAAGTATTTGATGTCTGAGACCAATTTGAACCAGTATTAGAATTATATCCATCTACATGAGTGGTATTACCATATCGACTCACACTATAGGAGTTTCCATTATTATCATAGCAGTTACTGTAACTATCTGAACCATAGCATTGAGACATGGCAATGTTAGAGTATCCAAATAATAGAATAGCAAAGAGTAGTTTTTTCATATAATTTCCTTAGGTAGTTAGTTTAATTAAAATAATTTTATATTTAGAGTAAAATGGTTAATTTATTAATTATTTAGTTTTTTTTGGCAGTTTATCATAAGTTTCCTCTTCTTGCTCTTGGAAATCGAAAACGGGTAATCCCCAACCAAATCGAACTGCAAGTAAGCGCAATGCAAAACCACTGAATAACGTGAGTAAAATTGAAAGCGTGTGTTCTACTTGAAGGTGTTGTAATGCCATATACATAGCGGCAGAGAAGAATGACACGCTGGCGTAAAGTTCTTTTTGGAATACAAGGGGAATGCGGTTACAGAGTAAATCCCGCAACACACCACCAAATGCACCTGTCACGGTTGCAGCAATGGATGTCACAGTAAAACCATAACCCATATCAATGGCAATTTGTGCACCGATAATGGAATATACGATTAATCCTAAAGCATCTAACACCAAGAAAATCGTGCGGAAGTAGCGCATGAAATGTTTGATGAAGGGCGCGATAAAAACGGTTAATACAGCTGCACCAGCCACCATAATGAAATATTCAGGATGTTTAACCCAGCCAAGCGGGTAGTGTCCAAGTAAGACATCGCGTACCGAACCGCCGCCAATCGCCGTCACGCAGGCAATAATAATTACCCCAAAAATATCCATTTTTTCTCGTCCAGCGGCTAATGCGCCGGTAATTCCTTCGGCAGTTATTCCAATAATATAAAGTACGCTTAATAGCATTTTTTTGTGGTTCCTAAAGTGCGGTTATAATTTTGCTTATTTTAAAAGGGAATGAGTCAAAATGCACGAAAACCATTAAAAAAAGCTGTAAATTTTGGCATAATGACGCCTTCTTTTTCTAATCGAGAATCTTATGTCAGAAGAACAATCCAAACCCTTAGCCGCATTTTTTGCTCTCTTGCCAATTGGGTTGCTATTAATTATTGAATTTTTTGCAGAGTCTTTGCAATCTGCTGAAAAACTGATTCCTCATTTAGCCTTTGGTGTGCTGATTGCGCAGTTACTTTGTTTAGTTGCGTTTATTAAAGGCGAAATTTGTCCAGGACAACGCGGACGTTTAATCAAAGCAAATGTCTGTTTTGCACTTTATTGGTTAGTTTGGCTTGGAATGAGCTTAGCCTCACCACATCATTATGTGATGACTGATATTGTCAGCTTATGCGGGTTATCTGCCGTATATGCCGTGTGGAAACAACCTAAAGATGAATCGGCTCGTCGTGGTTTTCTCTTAATGGCATCGTTGGTGAGTGGATTGGGTGTAATTGCCTATTTGATGATTTTCTTCGGCAATCCAATATCAAATTTCGTGCAATATAATCCATTGGCACAAGCGGTGATGGGTGTATTGTTAGCGAATTTATGTTTATCTGTTTCTCGTAATCGTTTACAAGGTTTTATTGCATTACTGCCATTATTGATGATTTTATTGCTTGCGCTAAATGCCTTGGCAGTACTGATCTTTATTATTTATCAAGGTGTAAGTGCGGTCAGTTTTGATGGTGTTTTCGCATACGGTATTTATTTTGTTCTTCATTTAGTAATAGCAGGGGTATTGCTTTTGCACAGTGTTAATAAATGGAAACTCAGTTATAACAGCTTACTCATTTTATTCTTTATGGCGGCGAGTTTGGCTGTCTGGGCAATGTTTATTTAATGGATAAAATAAAATCTTACGCCGCCCCGATGTTAGTAGTGGGCTGCGTGCTATTCGGTTTAGGAAGCCTAATTGTTAAGTTTGTGCCAGT
>CAUETL010000018.1:0-20147 GCA_959020685.1 Parahaemophilus parainfluenzae
CTCGTCAAGATCGTCGTGTGCGTTCTGCTCGTGTTCCAATCACGGCAAAAGTGGTGGCAGATTTACTTTCAACTGTCGGAATTGACCGCTTATTAACTTGTGACTTACATGCAGAGCAAATCCAAGGTTTCTTTGATGTACCTGTTGATAACGTATTCGGTTCACCAGTTTTACTTGATGACATCTTGAAGAAAACGGATCTTGTCAATCCTATCGTTGTTTCTCCGGATATCGGTGGTGTTGTTCGTGCTCGTGCAGTAGCAAAATTATTAAATGATACAGAGATGGCGATTATCGACAAACGTCGTCCACGTGCAAACGTATCACAAGTTATGCATATTATCGGGGATGTTGCAGATCGTGATTGTATCCTTGTGGATGATATGATTGATACAGGTGGTACATTATGTAAAGCGGCTGAAGCATTAAAAGAACGCAGTGCAAAACGCGTATTTGCTTACGCAACTCACGCCGTTTTCTCTGGTGCAGCAGCACAACACTTAGCGAGCGATGCCATTGATGAAATCGTGGTAACGGATACTGTTCCACTTTCACCTGAAATGAAAGCGCTTGGTAAAGTACGCGTGCTGACTCTTTCAACTATGCTTGCTGAAGCAATTCGTCGTATCAGCAATGAAGAATCTATTTCAGCAATGTTTGAATAATTCTTTCGCTTAGCATTCATTTTTAAAGTGCGGTCAGAAAATCCAGTGTTTTTTGACCGCACTTTTTTATGCTGAGACTAAAAATAAGGCAAAAAAAAGTGCCCCACTGGGGCACTACTCGGAAAGCAAAATAGATGTCGGCTATTTAAAAATAGCACTTGTTTTTAGTGATTTAAGAATACGGCAAAGTCATTTATATTGCAAATAGCAATGTTCAAATTTGTGAGCTAAATCACGCTTTTTCTTCACTTTTTTATGTTTAATCGTTTTCGTATAAAAAAAGAGGAGCATACAGCTCCTCTTCTCTAGAAATAGAATTAAATTAACCGTTAATAAATTTTTCGCCTAATTCAATATCTGCACGCAATGTTGGTAACATTGCTTCTAAAGCGTCTTGTTCAAATTTGCTTAAGGTACCGATTGGTAAAATTTCTTCTACACCTTCTTTACCTAAACGTACTGGTTGAGCGAAGAAACGTGCGTATTTACCATCACCTTCTACATAAGTACATTCAACCACAGTTTCGCCACTTAAGCCTTTCACTAATGAACGCGCAAAACGTGCTGCAGCTTGAGCCATAGAAAGTGTCGCAGAACCGCCACCTGCTTTTGCTTCAACCACTTCAGTACCTGCGTTTTGGATACGTTTTGTTAATGGTTCGATTTCTTCTTCTTTCCACTCAGCATATTGAACTTGTGAAAGTAATGGAAGAATCGTCACACCTGAGTGACCGCCAATTACCGGTACGCTTGTACGAGAAACATTTAAGCCTTTTAATTCAGAAACGAATGTTTCAGAACGTAATACGTCTAAAGTGGTAACACCGAATAATTTACGTTTGTCGTAAACACCCGCTTTTTTCAATACTTCTGCAGCAATCGCAACAGTCGTGTTCACAGGGTTGGTAATAATGCCTACACAAGCTTTTGGACAAGTTTTTGCAACATGTTCAATTAAGTTACGCACGATACCCGCATTGATGTTGAAAAGATCTGAACGATCCATACCCGGTTTACGTGCTACCCCTGCAGAAATTAAAACGACATCAGCACCTTTTAGTGCAGGTGTTGGATCTTCACCCGCAAAACCTTCTACTTTAACCGCTGTTGGGATATGACTCACATCTTTAGCAACACCTGGTGTCACTGGTGCGATATCATAAAGTGCTAATTCACTTTCAGCGGGTAATTGTAATTTAAGTAATAAGGCTAATGCTTGACCAATACCGCCTGCTGCGCCTAATACTGCAACTTTCATAAAATACTCCTCATGTATTAATTAATCCTAACTAGGTAGAATTTTAAAGTCTTAGCCATTAAATTACAAACAGAGAAATTCAATAATGCGATCTAGTTCAAACTTTTCAAACGGCAAATTTATTTTAATTGCCTAAAATGAATTTTTATGCAATTCTTATGCAAATTCCCCTATACGAGAATCACTATGTCAGATCAATTAACAAAAGCCTTTAAAGAACTGCTCCATCAAGAACGATTTGCTTCTCAGAGTGAAATTGTTGACGCCTTAAAAAACCAAGGATTTCAAAGCATTAACCAGTCTAAAGTTTCACGCATGCTAAGTAAATTTGGTGCGGTTCGTGCGAGAAATACGAAAATGGAAATGGTGTATTGCTTGCCAAGTGAATTAAGTGTACCCGCTACTAGCAGCCCATTAAAAAATTTGGTTTTGGATATTGATCACAATGATTTCGTTATCGTCATTAAAACCTCTCCAGGTGCGGCACAGTTGATTGCTCGCTTATTGGATTCCATTGGTAAACCCGAAGGTATTTTAGGCACGATTGCGGGAGATGACACCATTTTTGTGACACCAACAAAAGACACAACAATCAAATCGCTTTTAGGACAAATTCAAACGCTCTTTGAAAGCAATCTATAATGAATATCTTAGTAACCGGTGGAACGGGATTTGTTGGGAAACCCTTAGTTGAATCGCTACTTGCACGTGGCGATAGCATTACCGTATTAACTCGCTCTATTGAAAAAGCCCAAGCTGTTTTTCCTGAAAAAACACCGAAATTTTTAACCGCACTTTCAACACTCAAAGACTTAAATGAATTTGATGCGGTCATTAATCTTGCCGGTGAACCCATCTTCGATAAAAGATGGACAGTTCAACAAAAAGAAAAACTGCGCAATAGCCGAATTAATTTAACACAACAGCTTGTCCAACTTATTAACCAAAGTGAATATCCCCCAGCCCTGATTTCAGGTTCTGCAATCGGAATTTATGGAAACTGTGGCGAAGATGTGATCACTGAATACACAAATCCAAGTACTCAATTTACCGCTCAACTTTGTATTGATTGGGAAAATGCAGCAAAACAAGCCAATACCAGAGTCTGTTTAGTGAGAACCGGATTAGTGCTTTCTCCAAAAGGTGGGGCTTTTGCTAAAACTCTACTGCTCTATCGCTTTGGACTAGGCGGTAAATTAGGGAATGGTGAGCAATATTGGAGTTGGATTGCGTTAGAGGATATGGTAGAAGGCCTTCTCTTTTTGCTTGATCATAATAATTGTGAAGGTGCATTTAATTTTACTGCGCCACATCCTGTTAAAAACAAGACCTTTAACCAATTATTAGGTCAAGCATTACATCGGCCTTGTTTTGCTCAAGTACCTCAATTTTTATTAACTACTATTTTAGGCGAGCGCGCTTGCATTCTTTTAGACAGCCAAAATGTCTATCCAAAACATTTGCTGGATTGTGGGTTTACATTCCAATACTCAGAATTAAGTGATTATTTCCATAATATACTTTAAAAACAAAAGGCTGGTCAAAACCAGCCTTCATTATTTTTCATATCCATTATGCTAAATATTCTAAAAATTCCCCTACGGTGTGGAAAGATCCAAATACCAGCACAATGTCATTTTTATTTGCATTTTTAACCGCACTTTGCACACCTTCAACTACAGAATCTTCAGAAACACTTCTTGCTGATGGGCAAACTATTGTTAATTTTGCATTTAAGTCATCACCGGATTGACCACGATAACCGCCTAATGTGACACAATACCATTGGTCAATAATAGAAGTAAGTTGAGTAAATACCGACTCTGCATCTTTATCCTTCAGCATACCGCAAACGGCAATGATGCGACCTGAAATTTGTGTTTTAAGTGCGGTCAATTTTTCGGCTAAATATTTTGCCGCATGAGGATTATGCCCAACATCGATGATCACTTTTGGCAACTGTGAATAAGGTACATTCAAGCGATCTGCCAATTTTTCTAGCTGATAACCTTTCAATTGTTGGAAACGACCAACTAATTCCACTTCAATTAATGAACGTTTAATGGTCTCAACAGAAATATCAAAAGGCAGCTGTTCAACGGCAGCCAAAGCTGTTGCGGCATTAGCTAATGGAATTTGGCAAAACGGCAAATTTTCTAACCGCACTTTATTACTCTGCCACATCCAAGTTTGCTCATTAGCTTTAAACGACCAAGTGACATCTCGGCGTGAAACGTAGCAATGTAATTTCTCCGCTTGTTCTAACATAGGTTGCGGAACATTTGGTTCGCCAATTACAACCGGTTTATTCGAACGGAAAATCCCCGCTTTTTCAAAGCCAATTTCTTCGCGAGTTGAACCTAGAAAATCCGTATGATCAATATCAATACTGGTGATAACCGCCAGATCATTATCAACAATATTCGTTGCATCCAAACGCCCACCAAGCCCTACTTCTAAAATCACGACATCTAGTTTCGCTTGTTTAAATAAATGCAAAGCTGATAAGGTGCTAAATTCAAAATAAGTGAGGGACTGCGTTTTATGCTTTTCGATGAAATCAAAAGAAACAGTATGCATTTCATCTGGCAAGTCTTGATTTTGAATACGAACACGTTCGTTATAACGCAATAAATGAGGTGAGGAATACACACCCACACGCAAACCATAATTTAACAAAATGGTTTCGAGCAAACGGCAAGTCGTGCCTTTACCATTTGTGCCCCCTACCGTGATCACATAAGGTGCGGGGTTCAAAAGATCCAGTTCCTCTGCCACTAACTTAATACGCTCTAGCCCTAAATCAATCGCTTTGAAGTGACTGTTTTCCAAATAAGAAAGCCACTCAGCGAGTGGCGAAGTGGCTTTTAAATTCATTGTATTAGGCATTTTCAACAACTTCTACTTCAACAAAAGGTGAAGGTTGATTGGTGAGTTTGCTTAAAAGGTTTCCTAGGGTTGAACGCATTTCTGAACGTTTCACGATCATATCAATCGCCCCTTTCTCAAGTAAGAATTCACTACGTTGGAAGCCTTCCGGTAATTTCTCACGTACAGTTTGTTCGATAACACGTGGGCCTGCAAAACCAATTAATGCTTTTGGCTCAGCGATGTTCACATCACCTAGCATCGCAAAACTTGCAGAAACACCACCTAATGTTGGGTCGGTTAATACCGAAATAAACGGCACGCCTTTTTCACGCATTTTTGCCAAAACCGCACTGGTTTTCGCCATTTGCATTAAGGAGAAAAGTGCTTCTTGCATACGTGCACCACCACTTGCAGAGAAACAAACAAATGGACAATTTAATTCCATTGCTTTTTCTGCTGCTTTCACAAATTTTGCACCCACAACCGATCCCATTGAGCCGCCCATGAAGCTAAAGTTTGAAGCAGCAACAACAATAGGCATATTGTAAAGTGTACCGGTCATTGTGATCAGCGCATCTTTTTCGCCCGTTTCTTTTTGAGCTGCAGAAATACGATCTTTATATTTTTTTAAATCTTTAAATTTAAGAATATCTTTTGGTTCTAAATCAGCCGATAACTCTTGGCTTGAACCTTCATCTAACAAGGCTAAAAGGCGCTCACGAGCATCAATACGCATATGATGACCGCATTTTGGACAAACATATAAATTACGTTTTACTTCTTCACCGTAAAGAACTTGTTCACAAGAGGTACATTTTGTCCAAACCCCTTCAGGTACGTTAGCTTTACGTGATGCAGAGGATGAGGTTCCTTTGCTAAAAATTCTATCAATCCAGCTCATTTTTTACCTTTTTTATTAACTAGAAAAGTTTGCGTATTTAATCATAATTTAGCGAAATTTGCTAGTCAGATGAGATTATCTTCTAAAAACAATGGCCCTAAATTTTTCTGTGGAATCGCAAATTTTTCAGGGTAAATCACATTAACTAAATACAGGCCTTCTGGTTTCGCTGTTGGCGCGGCTAATTTACGATCTTTTTGCTCTAACAACCATTTTATCCACTCAACAGGTTGATTACCTGCGCCAACTTCAATCAAGCTTCCCACAATGTTGCGTACCATATGATGCACAAAAGCATTGGCTTGAATATCCACAATAATGTACTGCCCTTTTCGCACCACATTTAAATGATGCACATTTCGCCAAGGGGTATTTGATTGACATTGTGCCGCGCGGAAAGAGGAAAAATCATTTTCCCCCAATAAGAACTGCCCCGCTTGGTGCATTTTCTTTTCGTCTAAATCTAAATGGCAATGAGTAATCCCTTCCGGCAAAATGGCTGAACGTAATTTATTGCAATACAAGATATAACGATAACGACGCGCGGTTGCCGAAAAACGGGCGTGAAATTCATCATCCACCACTTTTGCCCAACTCACTGAAATGTCATCAGGCAAATTCGCGTTAGTACCAAATACCCATGCTTTTTCGGGGCGAACTGCTGTAGTTTCAAAATGCACTACTTGTCCTGTGCCATGCACACCAGAGTCTGTTCTGCCCGCACAAAACACTTCAATTTTTTCATTTGCCACGAAAGATAACGCTTTTTCTAATTTTTCTTGTACACTGCTCACTTTCTCTTGTCGCTGCCAGCCACAATATTGTTTTCCGTTATATTCAATACCTAAGGCTATCTTCATTGGAAAATACTCCTAAAATGATTTCAAATTTGACCGCACTTTGCCCTAAAAGAAAAAACACCAATAACTCATCATTATTGGTGTTCTTATCACAAGCTAAAAATTAAGCACGTTTGAAGTCAATGTGAACCAATTTTGGTTTGAATGGGTGACGTTGCATTGCTTGAACTTTCACTGCAACTTCTTTACCTTCAACCACTAAAGTGATTACATCGCTATAGAAAGAATCGTGAGCTTGTGCGTTGTTTAATTCATCGTGATTTAAGATGATTGAAACAGGTGCTTCGCTGCCACCATAAATGATTGCAGGGATTTGACCGTTGTGACGCAGGCGGCGGCTCGCACCCTTACCTTGCGCTTGACGAACTTCAGCGTTAAATTTAAATGCCATTTTAATGTTCTCTTGATTAAAAGTTTAAAATAAAAAATTGCAGGCGACCCAGCAATTTTCCTAAATTTGCTCAAAGACAAACTTTGAGAGCGACGGATTATAAAATATTCAGCCCCACAATGCAAATTTACACAGCAAATTTTTTCTAGGCTTTTCAAGGCAAAGCGATTAAAATAAATCCCAATTTTTAATTAATTTTAACTAACTGATTGTAAGTGGGTTTCAAATGGAATTTCTTATCAGCTTTTTTACCGATTACGGTTATTGGGCGGTGCTATTTGTTCTGATTATTTGTGGCTTTGGTGTACCTATTCCAGAAGATATCACACTTGTATCCGGCGGTGTAATCGCTGGCCTCTATCCTGAAAGCGTCAATTCCCACTTAATGTTAGTCGTGAGTATGATTGGCGTACTTGCTGGCGATTCAACCATGTACTGGCTTGGTCGCATTTACGGAACGCGTATTTTGCGTTTCCGCCCAATGCGTAAAATCATCACATTAGAACGCCTCAAAATGGTGCGTGAAAAATTTGCCCAATACGGCAACCGTGTTTTATTTGTGGCTCGTTTCCTTCCAGGATTACGCGCGCCAATTTATATGGTTTCAGGTATTACCCGCCGCGTCAGTTACACACGCTTTGTATTAATTGATTTCTGTGCGGCTATTATTTCCGTGCCAATTTGGGTTTACCTTGGCGAATTTGGTGCAAGAAATTTAGACTGGCTACATGAACAAATCCAAAAAGGTCAGCTTGTAATTTATATCCTTGTTGGCGCATTAGCGGTTTTCTTATTTTGGAAATGGAAAAAAGCGAAGAAATCTAAAGTTAACTAATCTCATACAATCCAATAAAAAGTGCGGTAAAAAACAACATTGTTTTCTACCGCACTTTTTTATTCTAATTAAGCTTTAGCTGCTAAATATCGTTCCACTGTATCCACAATCGCTTGTGTTTGTGGATCGATTTCGATATTCACTAAATCACCAATTTGGCGTTTACCTATAAGTGTTCGGTGTAAAGTTTCAGGGATTAGATTCACGCAGAATTCATCGTCTTTCACTTCACCAATAGTAAGACTGATGCCGTCAATGGCAATAAATCCTTTAGTAAGGATATATTTCATCACGTCTTTAGTAGGTAATTTAAACCAAACCTGACGATTATTTTCGCTTTCGATAATCTGTGAAACGCTTGCGGTACAATAAACATGGCCAGATAAAATATGCCCACCAATTTCTGCGCCCATTTGCATTGCACGTTCGATATTCACAAAATCCCCTGCTTTTAAGCTGCCGAGATTGGTGATGCGCAAGGTTTCCTGCATTAAGTCAAAGCTTACAAGATCATCATGAATTTCAGTCACTGTTAAGCACACGCCGTTATTCGCCACTGATGCACCGACTTCTAAGCCTTTTCGCATTTCAACTGGTAATTTTACGATCTGTGTTCTAAAATTATCACTATCTTTAATTGCATGAATTTGGGCGATGCCCTGTACAATACCTGTAAACATTATTATTCCTTCATTAAAAATTTTTCCAATATTATAGCAAAATTTATGAATTCTCGTCTTTTTTCTCAATACTGTATTGATATTAAAAAACTTATCCGAATTGCGACACCTATCGGGCTTGCCCAGTTAGCTCAAACTGGCATGGGCACCGTGGATGTGATTATGGCGGGGCGTGTGAGTTCTGCTGATGTAGGCGGTGTCGGTATTGGTGCCTCCATTTGGCTACCTTTAGTACTTTTCGGACAAGGCTTATTACTCGCCTTACCTCCAACAATTTCCTATTTAAATGGTTCAGGGCAGCGCCATCGCATTGCTCACCAAGTGAGACAAGGCCTTTGGATTTCATTTTTAGTGATGATTCCCCTTGCACTCATCATCTATCATAATGATTTCATATTACAGTTTATGAATATGGATGCCCACATGGCAGATGTGACGATGAATTATTTGCGTGCGATGGTGTGGGGCTTACCTGCCTATTTATTGCTGATTAATTTCCGCTGTTTGAATGATGGCATTGCTAAAACAAAACCCGCCATGGTGATTACCTTCATGGGGTTAATGCTGAATATTCCGCTGAATTATATGTTTATTTACGGTAAATTTGGTGCGCCAGCATTAGGCGGTGTCGGTTGTGGTGTGGCAACGGCTATTGTTAACTGGGCGATGGCAATCTTAATGATTACCTATTCAGCTAAAAACTATAATGAACGTAGTTTGAAAGTCTTTGAAAAGATTATTGAAAAGCCTGACATCAAAACACTGAAAAAATTGACCGCACTTGGCTTGCCGATCGCGATTGCACTCTGCAGTGAAGTCTCACTGTTTGCGTTAAGTAGTTTATTACTTTCCCCATTAGGCGCGGATGTGGTCGCCAGCCACCAAATTGCCTTAAACACCAGTGCTGTAGCCTTTATGTTCCCCATGTCTATTGCGATGGCTGCTACCATTTTAGTGGCGCAAGAACTGGGTAATCACGCACCACAAAAAGCCAAAATTATGGCTCACGCGGCTATTATTCTTGGCTTGATTGCGGCAAGTGTGCTGGCTTTGGTAATTTGGGTATTTAGTGCAGAGATTGCCGCATTAATTGTAGGCGATAATGCTACTGTTATTGCCCTTTCAGGCAGCTTATTAGCGATGGCAGCGATTTATCAATTTTCAGATTCAGTACAAGTCGTCGTGAGCGGTATTTTACGTGGCTATAAAGATACCAAAATTATCCTTTATATCACGTTACTTGCCTATTGGGGTGTGGGTATTCCCGTTGGTTATATTCTTTCCCGCACGGATTGGATTGTTCCAAGCATCGGTGCAAAAGGTTTCTGGGTTGCCTTTATCATTGCATTAACCATTGCTGCCGCTTTGCTCTTTATGCGTATGCGAAAAATCCAATCACAATCTGATGAAGCCATTATTCAACAGTTAGAAAGATTGAAATAGTTAAAGTAAAAAGTGCGGTCGAATTTGACCGCACTTTTATTCTTGAATTTAACGTTAGACGCTTTTTAAACTGCATCCTATGTATATAAGTTACCCTCATCTTCATATCGTTTATATACACACAGATAATCATCAAAAGATAATGATATAGGGTGATCGACTCTTATTAAATTCTCATCAATATTATAATTTTCATTGAAGTTAGAAATAATACTTGTACCAATTTCATATATCTCCTCATTCCAATAATCGGAGATTGGACCGTCAATCACAACACAAATGCTGATACAATTTTTATCTATTTTCACATAAACGCCTCGAACTTCTTTCGTTATTTTTCCAAGTAAAGCATTCTGTGTAACAATTCTTAATCTTATAATTTCATTATTCATTGAAACCCTATACCTTTTTATATCCCTAAAAATTAACGCTCATCAGGAAATTTATGCCATCAAAAGGTAAAAAGTGCGGTCAATTTTGACCGCACTTTCATCTTTTACATCACTACCACATCAAACTGTTCTTGGTTGTAGTACTGCTCTGTTTTGACTTGAACCTGTTTGCTGATGAACATTTCGATCTCTGGCAATAAACCGTGCGATTCTTCTTTGATTAAGTAATCCGCCACGGCTGGAGAGGCATAAACCACAAATTGCTCACTCGAGAATAAGTGGTTAACGCGAATAATCTCACGCATAATTTCATAACATACTGTTTCAACTGTTTTCACGCGTCCACGACCTTGGCAAGTTGGGCATTCATCACACAAAACGTGTTCTAAACTTTCGCGAGTACGTTTACGCGTCATTTCCACTAAGCCAAGTTGAGTAAAACCATTCACATTAGTTTTTACGCGATCTTTCGATAGAGCTTCTTCCAAGGATTCAATCACTCGATTGCGATGGTCATCGGTTTGCATATCAATAAAATCAATAATGATAATACCGCCTAAATTACGCAGTTGTAGCTGCTGCGCAATGGCTTTAGTGGCTTCAATATTGGTGTTAAAAATTGTTTCATCCAAATTTCGATGACCGACGAATGCGCCCGTATTAATATCAATGGTTGTCATGGCTTCAGTTTGCTCAATAATAAGATAGCCGCCCGATTTTAAATTCACACGTTTCTCTAGGGCATTTTGAATACCACGTTCTACACCATAAATATCAAAAATCGGCTGACTGCCCGTATAAAGCATTAATTTATCACTTAATTCCGGCATAAATTCATCGGTAAATTCTTTCACTTCGTTAAAACAAAGTTTGGAATCAATATGAATTTTCTCTAAATTGGCGCAGATAAAATCACGCAAAATACGCTGTGGCAATGCGGGTTCACCATAAATTTTAGAACGGGTTGGATATTTGCCTTTACGCTCAAGTACTTTACGCCATAAACGTTTTAAAAATTCCGCATCTTGGCGTAACTCTTCTTCTGTTGCGCCTTCGGTGGCGGTACGAATAATAAAACCGCCTAACTCATCACAAAAAGGCTCAACAAGCGCTTTTAATCTTGCTCGCTCCTCTTCACTTTCAATACGTTGTGAGACACCAACATGACTATTTTCGGGCATAAAGACGAGATAACGAGAAGGCAAGGTAATATCCGTGGTTAATCTTGCGCCTTTGGTGCCCAAAGGATCTTTTACCACTTGTACCACGATATCCTGCCCCTCGCGTACGAGTTCAGAAATGCTTTTTGCTCGGAATTGCTTTTGTTCATTCACATCCACACATTCGGTATGTGAGACAATATCGGAAGCATGTAAAAATGCGGCTTTTTCTAAACCGATATCTACAAACGGAGACTGCATCCCCGGTAAAACACGGGTTACTCGCCCTTTATAAATATTCCCGACGATGCCACGTTTGGCTTGACGTTCAATATGAACTTCTTTTAAAACGCCCGTTTCCACCAGCGCAACGCGGGTTTCATTGGGCGTAACATTCATTAATAATTCAACAGAATTCATTTTTTCGACCTTAGTTTTAATGGTATAAGTCTATCGAAAAGGAAAATAGAATAATAGACCCAAATAAGGTAAAATATGACCTTTCTCAAATTTTCATGACTTTTTTTGGGGTATTTAATGTTTGGTTTAGACCCAACACTTATTACTTTTAGTATTTATATTTTCGGCATGATTTTAATCGGTGTCCTTGCCTATTATTATACAAACAACTTATCCGATTATATTTTAGGCGGCCGTAAACTCGGAAGTTTTGTGACAGCCATGTCTGCTGGCGCATCTGGTCTGGTAGAAGGTTGGATCGCGATTGGTTTAATCCTCGGGGCTTATTTTAACTGGTTACTCGTAGCTGGTCGTTTACGGATCTATACCGAATTTAACAACAATGCTCTCACACTACCGGAATATTTCCACCATCGCTTTGGCACATCACATAATCTCTTAAAAATTGTGTCTGCAACAATCATCCTAGTATTCTTCACTATTTATTGTGGTTCTGGTGTGGTTGCTGGGGCGAAATTATTCCAAAACCTATTCTCAGTCGACTATTCCACAGCAATTTGGTACGGCGCATTAGCGACCATCGTCTATACCTTTATCGGTGGATTTTTAGCCGTAAGTTGGACGGATACCATTCAAGCCACATTGATGATTTTTGCACTGATTTTAACGCCTCTCTTTATCTTTTCAAGTTTGGGTGATGCATCACAATTTACTGAAGTGCTACATCAAGCAGAAATCGCAGCAAATAAAGACTTTACTGATTTATTTAGTTCTACCACACCATTAGGTTTATTAAGTTTAGCGGCTTGGGGCTTAGGTTATTTTGGTCAACCGCATATCCTTGCTCGTTTTATGGCTGCTTACTCGGTGAAATCCCTCATTAAAGCACGCCGCATCAGTATGACATGGATGGTGATTTGCCTAGCTGGTGCGATTGGTATTGGCTTCTTCGGAATTCCTTATTTCTTTGCTAACCCCAATGTGGCTGGTGTGGTAAATAATGAACCAGAACAAGTCTTTATTGAACTGGCTAAATTGCTCTTTAATCCATGGATTGCCGGTATTCTACTCTCTGCGATTTTAGCAGCAGTAATGAGTACACTTTCCGCACAATTATTAATTTCTTCAAGCTCTATCACTGAAGATTTTTATAAAGGTTTTATTCGTCCAAAAGCTTCTGAAAAAGAATTAGTTTGGCTAGGTCGTGCAATGGTTTTAGTTATCGCGGGCATTGCGATTTGGATTGCACAGGATGAAAATAGCAAAGTATTAAAACTCGTTGAATTTGCCTGGGCTGGCTTTGGTTCTGCATTTGGTCCTGTCGTGCTCTTCTCCTTATTCTGGAAACGTATGACTTCATCAGCAGCGATGGCTGGCATGGTTGTCGGCGCAGTGGTTGTCTTTGCTTGGAAATCGGTGATTCCTGAAACCAGTGAATGGTTTAATGTCTATGAAATGATCCCAGGATTCATCCTTGCTAGCCTGGCGATTATTGTGGTTTCTCTCCTTTCTGCAGAACCTGAAAATGAAGTTAAAGAAACCTTTGAAAAAGCAGAAAGAGCCTATAAGGAAGCAAAATAATGATTGATTTTCGTCCTTTTTATCAACAAATTGCCACCACAAATTTATCTGCTTGGCTAGAAACATTGCCTTTGCAGTTAAAAGAATGGGAAAAACAAACCCATGGTGATTATGCAAAATGGTCAAAAATCGTGGACTTTCTTCCTGATTTGCAGGCAGATACTATCGATTTAAAAAATACGGTGAAATCTGACCACACTTCCCCACTTTCAGAGGGCGAAAAACAACGCATTATCCATCATTTGAAACAATTGATGCCATGGCGAAAAGGACCTTATCATTTATTTGGTATTCACGTGGATTGTGAATGGCGTTCTGATTTCAAATGGGATCGTGTTTTGCCTCATCTTGCACCATTAAAAGATCGTACCATTTTAGATGTGGGCTGCGGTAGCGGCTACCATATGTGGCGAATGGTTGGTGAAGGCGCAAAAATGGTCGTTGGTATTGATCCTACCGAGCTTTTCCTTTGCCAATTTGAAGCGGTTCGAAAATTACTAAATAACGATCGTCGAGCTAACTTAATCCCATTAGGTATTGAAGAAATGCAACCACTTGCGGCATTTGATACCGTATTCTCAATGGGTGTGCTTTATCATCGTAAATCACCGCTCGATCATCTCACACAGCTAAAAAACCAATTAGTAAAAGGTGGCGAATTGGTGTTAGAAACCTTAGTGGTTGATGGTGATGCCAATACAGTCTTAGTGCCATCAGATCGCTATGCAAAAATGAAGAACGTGTATTTTATTCCTTCTGTTGCCGCACTCATTAATTGGTTGGAAAAAGTCGGCTTTACAAATGTGCGTTGTGTGGATGTTGCCACCACAACATTAGAAGAACAGCGTAAAACGGATTGGTTAGAAAATGAAAGTTTGATTGATTTCTTAGATCCAAACGATCACAGTAAAACCATCGAAGGCTATCAAGCCCCAACTCGCGCAGTGATTTTAGCGAATAAATAATGGTTTAAATAAAAAGTGCGGTCAAAAAATTCCATGTTTTTTGACCGCACTTTGCTTTTTTATTTTAAAGCAATATGTACCGTAATCTCTTCACGATCGTGATACAAATGCTTCGCCTGAATATCAAATTCCAGTTCTTTTTCTGCCAACATCACCGCAAGATTTTCTAAGCACAACATCACTTCTTGATAGCGTTTTTTCATTGGCAATTTCAAGTTGAAAATGGTTTCTCGGCACCAGCCGTTAATCAACCATTTTCCTATTAAATTCGCAATTCGACTTGGTTGCTCCACCATATCACACACAAGCCAATCAATATGCTTGCGTTTTGGTGGTTGGAATTTAAATCCATCTTCCGGACAGTGCTCAATTCTGCCAGTATCATGTAAGCTCGCCGCCATTTTGCCGTGATCAACTGCATACACAAATAAACCACGTTTCACTAATTGATAAGTCCAGCCGCCTGGGCAAGCACCGAGATCGATGCCAACCATATTTTCATTCAAACGTTTACTTTCTTCATTTCGAGGAATAAAGGTTAAAATCGCTTCTTCCAATTTTAAAGTTGAACGGCTTGGCGCATCCGCTGGGAATTTCAAACGTGGTATCCCCATAAAATGGGTAGAGTTATTGCCAAGATAAGAATACCCTACATAGCAGCAATTCGGCTGAGTGAAAAAACAATGTAGAATCTGACCGCGCTTTGCGTTCGCCTTACCTTGTAACCAACCTTGTTTTTTCAACGCTTGGCGTAACGGCACAGTAAATTTTCGGCAAAATGTCGAAAGCTCTTTGGCTTCATTGGTATCTGCTGTTTCGACAAATAGCTCTACCGCTTGCTTAAGATTAATGTCTTCTGCAATGCATTTATATTGAGCCTGAATTGGCGAGATACGATCTTGAGGATCGAGATTTTCTAAGAAATCTGAAACAACAATCATTTGACGCGCAAAAATCAAACGATTAAAAGGGATTTCTCGCGCTAAACGATCCGCATCACCCGGTTGATAACATTCAAAAATAACATAGCCGCTGTTTTCTACTACGCGAGCAAAACCAAATACACCACGCTCAGAAGCTCGGTCGGCAATTTCTGCAGCGACTTCTTTTTCAAAGCCAATTCGACAATATAAGGCTAATTTATTCATGTTTTCCTAATTTAATTGAATCTTTAATCCATTTTCTAAAGGCTTGAATTTGTTCATCATCTAAACGATCTAAATGATTGACCACATAGAATGATTTTGGATCCCGCAATTCGGTTGGTAACACAATTTGCAAATGACCGTTTTCAATTTCTTGCTGAGCCAAAATACGATTTGCTAGCGCAATACCCTGCCCATGAACGGCTGCTTGCAATGCCATAAAGGTGTGGCTAAATAACGGGCCTTGCTGAATATTCAAATCATCTAATTTGAGATAATCCGCCATCGCTTGCCAGTTATCTCGAGTATGTGTGTGAATCAGCGTGTACTTTTTCAAATCATTAGGACAACTTACTGGTATTTTCTCAAGCAATGAAGGCGCCGCTAAAATCACGAGGTTTTCTTCGCCTAAACGATCGACTTGTAAGTTTTCCCAATCGCCTTTTCCATAATAAATGGCAATATCAATTTCTTTATTCAATAAACCTTCATCTTGATCGACGCCCTTCAAGCGTACTTCAATTTCAGGATATTGTTTATTAAAATCACTCAAATGTGGCACAAGCCATTGAATACCAAAGGTTTGTGGCACACTAATTGCCAAATGTGGTTCAGCTTTAAGTGTTAATAAACGTTCAGTCGCTTCATTTAATTTTCGTAAGATTTTATTGATATCAACAAAATAGGCTTTCCCA
Source organism: Parahaemophilus parainfluenzae (assembly GCA_959020685.1). Classification (GTDB taxonomy): domain Bacteria; phylum Pseudomonadota; class Gammaproteobacteria; order Enterobacterales; family Pasteurellaceae; genus Haemophilus_D; species Haemophilus_D parainfluenzae_T. The sequence continues at coordinate 16,263 of CAUETL010000018.1, forward strand.
AATTCTGTCAATTCGAGTGAACGATTTTTACGAATAAAAAGCTCAACACCTAAAAAATCTTCTAATAATTTTATTTGATGGCTCACTGCGGCTTGTGTCACAAAAAGTTCATCTGCCGCTTTTGTGAAGCTTAAATGTCGTGCAGCAGACTCGAAAGACTTCAATGAATTCAAGGGAGGCAAACGTTTATACATAATTCTTCCAAACAGCTAAATTTTAGTTTATAATAACGAAGATTTAATTCGGATTAGTTTTTTTTATGCATCAAATAAAAAAACATCATTTGTCCTTCCATCACCTTCTACCTACAATACACCCATACTTAATGATTGGTAATTCCTTACAAGTTAATGAGTTTCAGACTTAAGTATGATGTTGTGTTTGCATATAGTTCGGTTCTCCGAACTGGAGTAACAATTAAGTTACTCATTTACTTCCTGTATATATTAAACCATTCTGGTTAAGCGCTGCTCGTTTCGAGCGGCGTTTTTTTATTCCTGGCATTTTAGCATAAGCAAAATTTTATTTCCTGACCAACTTCACAAATTTAAAAATCCAATAAAAATTTTGAGAAATCACAATATTTTTGTGTTTAAAGGTTTTCATAGTTATCGTAATGGTGTAGATTAACTGCATTTCCATTCATAAAATTATTTATACAAATTAAGGAAGCAAAATGAAAGACTTAGACTGGAACAATCTTGGATTTAGTTATATCAAAACAGATTACCGTTTCATCGCACATTGGAAAGATGGTAAATGGGATGAAGGGAAACTTACCACTGATAATATACTACATATCCACGAAGGTTCAACTGCAATTCACTACGGTCAACAATGCTTTGAAGGCTTAAAAGCCTATCGTTGTAAAGATGGTTCAATCAACTTATTCCGTCCTGATCAAAATGCAAAACGTATGCAACACACCTCTGATCGTTTATTAATGCCACAAGTGCCAACAGAATTATTTATCCGCGCTTGTAAAGAAGTAGTGAAAGCAAACCAAGAATGGTTAGGTCCTTACGGCTCTGGCGCAACATTATATTTACGTCCATTCCTCTTTGGTACTGGCGCGAATATCGGTGTAAAAACCGCACCTGAATTTATTTTCTCTGTATTCTGCTGCCCAGTAGGCGCATATTTCAAAGGTGGTTTAGCACCATCTAACTTCATTACGACTGATTACGACCGTGCTGCTCCGATGGGAACCGGTGGTGTAAAAGTGGGTGGTAACTATGCAGCAAGTTTGCTTCCTCATGAACTAGCCGCAGAACAAGGTACACCAGAACGTAAATTTGCAGACGCGATTTACCTAGATCCTAAAACTCACACAAAAATTGAAGAAGTAGGTGCAGCAAACTTCTTTGGTATCACCAAAGATAACAAATTTATCACGCCAGCTTCTGACTCTATTTTACCGAGTATCACTAAATACTCATTGCTTCACATTGCAAAAGAACGTTTAGGTATGGAAGCCATTGAAGGCGATGTCTATATTGATCAACTTGATCAATTCGCCGAAGCGGGTGCTTGCGGTACTGCCGCAGTGATTACGCCAGTAGGTGGTATTCAACACAAAGGTAAATTCCACGTGTTCTATTCAGAAACTGAAGTAGGCCCTGTTACACGTAAACTTTACAACGAGCTAACCGGCATCCAATTCGGTGATGTGGAAGCACCTGAAGGCTGGATTGTAAAAGTAGAATAATTTTCCTTTCTATTAACAAATCGAGATTCATTTAATTCAAGGACTAAGTTCTGTCACTATAGGACTTAGTCCTTTTAATTTTTACACGCTTTGTATAACGTATGTTTCAGTAGAAATACCTCATTAATAATATTTAACTCACGCCAAAATACTTCAAAATCAACCGCACATTTCCACTTTTATTGTGTGCCTATATTTCAAATTATGATCTTCATCACAGTTTTATTAAAACAGATCGATTAGAATAAAATTGTCCATTTTTTCAAGCAAATAAGGAAGAAAAATGATGACTCCCTCTGCACTTATAGGCGAAGGAATTAACCTGATGTTTTCAGGGATGGGTTTTGTATTGGTCTTTTTGCTCATTTTAATTTGGGCAATTGGATTGATGTCTAAACTTATCAACCGATTCTTTCCAGAACCGCAACCCGAACCCAAAACTTCCCAAAATTCAACCGCACTTTCTGCGGCACCTACTGACGATTTTGAGCGGTTACGTCCTGTGATTGCAGCGGCTATCGCACACCATCGCCGTACCCAACAGTTCAAATAAAATAAGGATTTTACCATGGCTAAAAAAATTAAAATGACAGAACTGGTGCTTCGTGATGCCCACCAATCACTTTTCGCAACTCGTTTGCGTCTTGATGATATGTTACCAATTGCTCATGAATTAGATGATATTGGCTATTGGTCGTTGGAAGCTTGGGGCGGTGCAACATTTGATAGCTGTATTCGCTTTTTAGGTGAAGATCCTTGGGTTCGTTTGCGTGAATTGAAAAAAGCTTGTCCAAAAACTCCATTACAAATGTTATTACGTGGCCAAAACCTATTAGGCTATCGCCACTATGCTGATGATGTAGTAGAACGCTTCGTAGAACGTTGTGTAGCGAATGGTATGGATGTTTTCCGCGTATTCGATGCGCTCAATGATCCGCGTAATATGAAAGCCGCGTTGCAAGCAGTACGTAAATTTGGTGGTCATGCTCAAGGGACTTTAAGTTATACCACCAGCCCAGTTCATACTATGCAAACCTGGCTTGATACGACTGAACAATTGCTTGAAATCGGTATCGATAGCTTGGTCATCAAAGACATGTCCGGTATTTTAAATCCAATGGCGGCTGCAGACTTAGTGCGCGAAATCAAAAAACGTTTCGACGTAGAATTGCATTTACACTGTCACTCCACCACTGGTATGGCAGAAATGGCGCTATTAAAAGCGGTTGAAGCAGGTGTAGATGGTATTGATACGGCAATTTCTTCTATGTCAGGTACTTATGGCCACCCTGCAACTGAATCCCTAGTCGCTACCTTACAAGGCACTGAATATGACACCGGTTTGGATATTCCTCGCTTGGAAAAAATTGCTGCCTATTTCCGTAATGTGCGTAAAAAATATGCCAAATTTGAAGGCCAATTACGCGGTGTAGATAGCCGTATTTTAGTGGCACAAGTGCCAGGCGGTATGCTCACAAACTTGGAAAACCAATTAAAACAACAAAATGCGTCCGATAAATTAGATTTAGTATTAGAAGAAATCCCACGCGTTCGCAAAGACTTGGGCTACATTCCACTCGTTACACCAACTTCTCAAATTGTTGGTACACAGTCGGTTATTAACGTTCTCACTGGCGAACGCTACAAAACTATCGCCAAAGAAACTGCCGGTATTTTAAAAGGTGAATACGGTAAAACGCCTGCACCAGTAGATAGTGCGTTGCAAGCTCGAGTATTAGAAGGCGCTGCGCCAGTAACCGACCGCCCTGCCGATCACATTGCGCCTGAAATGGCGAAAATTGAAGCTGAAGTTGCAGAACAAGCTAAAGCGAAAGGCGTGAAATTAGCAGACAATGCTGTGGATGATGCTTTAATCGTGGCGCTCTTCCCTCAAATTGCGTGGAAATTCTTAGAAAACCGCAACAACCCAGCCGCCTTTGAGCCAGCCCCTACCGGCAATGAAAGTGCGGTGGAAAATAAACCTGTTTCTAAAGCTGCACCAGCTGCTTCAGGCTCCGCTGTTTATACCGTGGAATTGGAAGGCAAAGCCTTTGTGGTAAAAGTAAGCGAAGGCGGTGACATCTCTCATGTCGCAACTACTGCTCCGCAAGCTGCATCGCAAACGGCTCCTGCTCCAGCAACTAGTGGCACACCAGTTACGGCGCCGATGGCAGGTA
>CAUETL010000019.1:0-18725 GCA_959020685.1 Parahaemophilus parainfluenzae
TTAGTGATTGCTGGCGGGGTGAGTGCAAACAAAAAATTACGTGAAACCCTTGGCACTATGATGAAAAATCTTGGTGGTGAAGTATTTTATCCGCAACCTCAATTTTGTACCGATAATGGTGCCATGATTGCCTATACGGGCTTTTTACGCTTAAAACAAGGTCAGAATAGCGATCTCGCCATTGATGTCAAACCTCGTTGGGCGATGGCCGAACTCCCTGCAATTTAAGGAAAAAATATGGAAAATATAATTAAAGTAAGAGCCATGCGCGCAGCCGGTATCGCTTGTTTTTTAGTGCTCGCGATTATTGGCGCATGGATTTTTACCACACCAAGTGGTGATATCGTGAGCGCGCTTTCAGCTGCCGGAAAAATGGTTGGCGGTGGCGCCACTTACGGTACCTTTATGCTAGCAGCCTGTCCACCTGTTGCAGGATTTATTGCCTATTATTTCTGGAAATGGGTGATTAAATAATGGCAAAACTCTATTTTTACTACTCTACGATGAATGCGGGCAAATCAACCACGTTGCTGCAGTCTTCCTATAACTACCGTGAACGCAATATGAACACCATGGTTTATACGGCAGCCATTGATGACCGCTTTGGATTAGGCAAAGTCACGTCGCGTATTGGTATTCATGAAGACGCCAATTTATTTACGTCAACGAGTGACCTTTTTGCCGAAGTAAGCCAACGTTTACAACAAGAAAAAATTCATTGTGTTTTGGTTGATGAAGCCCAGTTTTTAACGAAACAGCAAGTGTATCAATTAAGCGATGTCGTGGATAAACTGAAGATTCCTGTGCTTTGTTATGGCTTGCGTACCGACTTTCAAGCAGAGCTATTTGAAGGCAGTAAGTATTTACTTGCTTGGGCAGATCAACTAGAAGAATTAAAAACAATCTGTTATTGTGGACGTAAAGCCAATTTCGTTTTACGTTTAAATGAACAAGGTGAAGTCATTAAGGAAGGGGAACAAATCCAAATTGGTGGAAACGACTCTTATCTTTCGGTTTGCCGCTATCATTACAAAGAAAAGTGCGGTCAGCTTTAACCTCGTTTTTCAATTTTATACTCGGAGAACAATTTTATGCTAAAAAACAAAACATTCGGCAGTGCCTTAATCATTGCCGGCACGACCATCGGGGCGGGAATGCTAGCGATGCCATTAACCTCTGCCGGTATTGGTTTTGGTTACACCGTTTTCTTATTAGTCGGCTTATGGGCGCTTTTGGTTTACAGCGGTTTACTTTTTGTTGAAGTCTATCAAACGGCCGATCGATTAAATGATGGCGTGGCGACTCTCGCTGAAAAATACTTCGGCATCACTGGACGTGTCTTAGCCACCTTTAGTTTGCTCATTTTACTTTATGCTCTTTCTGCGGCCTACATCACCGGGGGCGGTTCATTATTATCGGGTTTACCAACCGCTTTTGGCTTTGAAAGTCTTTCCTCCGAACTTTCAATCATTTTATTTACCGTCGTACTCGGTGCCTTTGTGGTTATGGGCACAAAAGGCGTTGATGGCGCCACTCGTATTCTGTTTATCGGCAAATTAATCGCCTTTGCTTTCGTGTTATTTATGATGTTACCAAAAGTGTCTGTCGATAACCTGATGGCCTTGCCTTTAGATTATGCTTTCGTGATTTCTGCAGCACCTATCTTCTTTACCTCTTTTGGCTTCCACATCATTATGGGTAGCGTAAATAGCTATTTAGATGGTAGTGTCACTCAATTCCGTAAAGCTATTTTAATTGGCACAGCCATTCCACTAATCGCTTATTTGATATGGCAGTTAGCGACTCACGGTGTATTAAGCCAAAATGAATTCGTACAAGTACTCCAAGCGGATCCAACACTTAACGGTTTAGTCAGTGCTACACGTCAAATCACCAACTCCCACATCATGGGGGAAATCGTGCGCGTCTTCTCTGCTCTTGCATTAATCACCTCTTTCCTTGGTGTAATGCTAGGGGTATTTGAAGGTTTAGGCGATTTATTTAAACGTTACAAATTGCCACACAACCGTTTAACACTGACTGTTGCAGCATTTACTCCACCACTTGCATTCGCCTTGTATTATCCTGAAGGTTTTATTGCCGCATTAAGCTATGCGGGTTTACTCTGTGCATTCTATTGCTTAATTTTACCTATTGGTCTCGCATGGAAAACACGTCAAGCGAATCCAAATCTGCCTTATCGTGTAATCGGTGGAAACGTAACCTTAGTGATAGCCTTAGTAATTGGCGTAATCATTATGATCGTACCATTCTTAATTCAAGCAGGTTATTTACCTGCAGTAGCAGGCTAAAGTGCGGTAGATTTCCAGGGCATTTTTCTCATAAAAGTAGGGCTTAAACGCCCTATTTTTTTATTTTCAAAAAATTTTCATTTTTTTTACCTCTCTTAATCTTTCCTTAAGATTCTCTTGTTTAAATACACTCATCGAAAGGCAAACAATCCAATCGATAAATAAATCTGAAAAATGTTAATTACTTAAGAAAAGATTAAGATTTGAATGATTTAATACATCTGAAAGCAAAGCTTTCAACTTACTTTATGATTATCTTATTTAGGAGAACAAACTATGAAAAAATTACTTACTGTTGCAGCTATCGCATTATCTTCTGTTGCCGTATATAACACCGCAATAGCACAAGGATTTAATGATGGTCACAAGCACAACACCCAACAAGGTTTTGTCGATGAAAGTGTTATTGTAAAAACCGTTGATGATGCATTAAATGCCAATGATGACACTCTAGTTCGTTTAGACGGACAAATTGTAAAACAAATTGGTAAAAAGGATTTCTTATTTAAAGACGCAAGTGGAAAAGAAATTCAAATTGAAGTCAGCAAAAAAGCATGGAATGGTGAAACGATAGCACCTCAAGATAACATTCAAATTATCGGTAAAGTCGATAAAGAATGGAATAAAACAGAAGTGGATGTGAAACAAATCATCAAAAAATAAGTAACAAAATGACCGCACTTTTCTTAAGTGCGGTTAAAAATCCCAAAGGAGAAGAAAATGGAAAACGTACAAACAATGTCAGATCTTATGCAGCAAATTCAACAACGAATTGATTCAATAAAAGCCTCTGCCATGCAGCAACAAACAAAAATGAAACAGTCATTAAATGAATGTATTGAGCAAAGTGAAGCCATTCAAAATCAATTAGTTCAAAGCCAACAGCAATTAACATCACAATTGGAATACGGCACGGCAGTATTAATTGAACTGGAACAAGGGTTACAGCTCGATTTCAGTACAGAAATCGCCGAGTTTGAACAGTTGTGTCAAAATGAAACCGCCGATACGGCAGAATTAACGCAACAATTGGAACAACATGTACAGGAAAAAATCACGTTCCAATTAAACGAATTAAAAGCCAAAACAGGTATAGCCTTACAAGAGATTGGTCAGGTGACACTCCATATTAAGCAGTTATTTGGGGCAGAAAAAAGTGCTAAAGTGAAAGGGTTGGCAAAATTAAAACAACGTTTATATAAACGTTTTGGTAAACAGATTATTGCTTCAAAAGAATGCTTAGCAAAACAACTGGAACGCGGAGCCAGTAAATTAAGAGCTTAAAATGTCCGCTATCGTTTATTAAGAAGAAAAGTTAAACCGCACTTAATCTTGAGATGAGATGAAGTGCGGTCATTTTTTAGTTTTTTTTCGATTGAGACGGTTAAATCTGAGCCAAAAATTCTTCTTCCGTTAGAACGGTAACACCTAATTCTTGTGCTTTTGTGAGCTTAGAACCCGCCGCATCACCGGCAATCACAAAATCTGTTTTTGCTGAAACCGAGCCGCTCACTTTCGCGCCCATGTCTTGTAATAAGGCTTTAGCTTCATTACGTCCCATTTGAGTTAAGGTTCCGGTTAACACAACCGTTTTGCCTTTAAAGCGGTTTTCTGTCACTTCTTTGGTTTCTACGGTTTCCCAATGTACGCCTTGAGCGATTAAATCATTCACCACCGCGACATTATGTGGTTCATGCCAAAACGCCAAAATACGATTTGCCACCACTTCGCCCACATCAGGCACTTGCTGTAAGGCCTCTAAGTCTGCATTTTGCAACGCTTCTAGGGTTTTGAAATGATTTGCTAAATTCAATGCCGTTGCTTCACCCACTTCACGAATTCCTAAGGCGAAAATAAAGCGTGCTAGCGTCGTATTTTTTGCTTTTTCAAGGCTCGCTAATGCGTTTTCGGCTGATTTTGCCCCCATTCTTTCCAAACGGGTCAGCGTGGTTAAATCTAACTTAAATAAATCGGCTGGCGTATGAATTAATTCACGGTCCACCAACTGCTCGATTAATTTACCCCCTACCCCATCAATATCCATGGCCTTGCGAGAAACGAAATGTTTAAGCGCTTCTTTACGCTGTGCTGCACAGAACAAACCGCCCGTACAACGTGCTACTGCTTCGCCTTCAATACGAACAATGGCCGAATCACATACAGGACAAGTTTTAGGGAAAATGATCGGTCTCGCATCTGCTGGGCGACGGTCGTGTAATACGCCGATAATTTGTGGGATCACATCCCCCGCACGACGAATAACCACCGTATCGCCAATCGCAATGTCCAAGCGTTCAATTTCATCGCCGTTATGTAATGTGGCATTACTTACCGTGACACCGGCCACAAATACCGGTTCTAATTTGGCTACTGGAGTAATTGCCCCCGTTCTGCCCACTTGGAATTCCACATCATTTAGGCGAGTTAATTCTTCTTGTGCAGGGAATTTATAAGCAATCGCCCAACGTGGCGCTTTGGAAATAAAACCTAATTTCTCTTGTAACGCAATATCATTGATTTTCAGTACGGTACCATCTATATCATAGCCAAGAGAACTGCGTTTATTTTGAATATCACGATAAAAATCCAACACTTCATCTGTACCGTTACATAAACGGATTTCTGGGTTTACCGGAATCCCAATAGACTTCAACCATTGCAAACGATCATAATGCGTATTCGGTAAATCCACCCCTTCTGCAATACCAATACCATAAGCATTCAATACCAATGGACGCTTACTCGTAATTTTGGGATCGAGCTGACGCAACGATCCCGCCGCTGCATTACGTGGGTTAGCAAAGGTCTTCTCGCCTTTCTCTAAAGCCTGTTGATTTAAACGCTCAAAGCCTTCATGTGGCATAAACACTTCACCGCGCACTTCTAAACGAGCGGGTGGATTGTCCATTAAAAGTTGCAACGGAATATTTCGAATCGTACGAATATTCGCGGTAATATCTTCCCCTGTTGTCCCATCACCGCGAGTTGCGGCTTGAGTCAGCACACCATTCACATACAAAATACTCACCGCTAAACCATCTAACTTAGGTTCACAGCAGAAAGTAAGGGGTTCAGGCAAACGAATAAGACGATCTTCAATACGTTTTACGAATGCATAAAATTCCTCGTCTGAGAAAGCATTATCTAAAGAGAGCATTGGAATTTCATGACGAATCTGAGCAAAGCCTGACAACGGTTTAGCACCCACTCGCTGAGTAGGTGAATCTGCCGTAATGAGTTCCGGATGGGCGGCTTCTAAGGCTTTAAGTTGATGAAATAAACGGTCATATTCTGCATCAGGAATAGTTGGGTTATCCAATACATGATATTCATATTCATAACGACGAAGATCCTGACGTAATGTATCAATTTGTTGCTGAAGGCTCATAATGTTCTCTAACGATTTACTCATTGAATTAAAATGGGCGAACCATCGGCTCGCCCAAAGTGCGGTTATTTTTTCGTACGTTTTATGCGATGCGAGATAAGTAATCCTGCTCAGCCATATCATCAAAAATCTCTTGCTGATCAGTCAGCACCACACCGCCTAAATCTTCCGCGATAGTTTTCGCTGCACGAATCATCATACGTAAGTTCGCCAAATTATTACCTGGTGATGGCAACTGCATAAAGAGCACCACACCCATAGTTGAAAACTCGGCCATATTGTAATAATCAAACGTACCTGGTTGTTCAATGTTTGCCACGCTAAATAACACTGGGCTGGCCACACTTAAATCAAAATGGCGGTGATACATTTGACGCTCACCAAAAATAAAACCGAGGTTTTCTAAAGACTGGGATAATTGTGGACCATAGAACTCACGATTTTGATTCGAAATCACATAAAGTTGAACAAAACCCGTGGTTTGTTTTGGTTTTTCCACTTCTACTGGTTCGTGATAGTTAAAATGCACGTTCTCGTGAGCAGGTTCTGGAGTTGGATTTAATGACATCTCAGCTAATTGCTCACGCAGTTCAGGCGAAGAAGAATTTACACCGTCAAAATCATTGCTTTGTGCTTCTAATTCTTCGATTGTCATTTCTGCTACACTTGGTTTCGGCTGTACATTCGTTTCAGGATAAACCACTGGTTCAGTTTTTGGCGCAGGAGCAGGTTGTGCCGTATTCATCTCATAAACTGGCTGATTTGGTAAAGAGATTTTAATATCATCCACGCTTTTTTCTATTTGACGCGCATCCACTTGAGCACGTTGCTCATCAAAATTAAATTGCTGTTGGCTTGCTGTCTGTGGTACCACTTTAGGTTGAACACTTTGTTGTACAGGCTGGGCTGCTTGAGCGCGATGTGTTAAACGAATATCCGCATTAGGATCAGCGGCTTGCGAAAAAGGATTGACCTCACCGTTTTTAGAAGTGCGGTTAAATGTATTCGCGCTTTTAAAATATTTTGATTTCTCACGGCGATTTGACCATAATCCGTGTACCACTAAGGCAATTAAAGCAATTACCCCTAAAATAATCAAAATGGTATTTAAGTCCATTCTTGTTGCTCCTTAACGCAATGATTTTTTGCTAATCCTACCACATTTCCACAGGTGAAAAAATAGGAAAGCAAACAAGATATTAAAAGGGATGAGATGGAATTTTTCTCAAAAAATATTGTCTTTCTGTGACATTTTGTATTTTTTACTTTTTAATTTAAAGGAACAATGATGATCGATCAAAATGAAATAAAATCTGCTTTCAATCATTTCGTGATGGGTTGGCATTTCATTACGCAAAAAGGCCTCCGCCGTTTTGTGATTATGCCGATTTTACTTAACGTCGTCCTGCTCACAGGCTTATTTTGGCTATTTGTTTCACAAATCTCCACAATGATCGACTGGGTGATGAGCTTTATTCCTGATTGGTTAAGCTTTTTAAGTGTGATTTTGCTCGTGCTGTCTATTGGCTCGATTCTCTTATTTTTCTATTTTGCCTTTACAACACTTTCAGGCTTTATCGCCGCACCGTTTAATGGTTTATTGGCAGAGAAAGTCGAAAAAATGCTGACTGGTGAAGCCGTTAATGATGATGGTTTGGCTGAAATCATGAAAGATGTGCCGCGTATGTTGAACCGAGAATGGCAAAAACTATGGTACAGCTTACCGAAATTTGTGGGCTTGTTCTTATTAAGTTTTATCCCAGTTATTGGACAAACCATTATTCCTGTGCTGACATTCTTATTTACCTGTTGGATGATGGCGATTCAGTACTGTGACTACCCGTTTGATAACCATAAAATTTCTTTTGGCATTATGAAAAATGCGTTAGGCGAAAGACGTTCTCAAAGCCTGACATTCGGGGCATTAATTACCCTTTGTACCGCATTGCCAATCGTGAACTTAGTAATTATTCCTGTGGCGGTCTGTGGTGCAACGGTAATGTGGGTGGAAAATTATCGCTCACAATTAAAATTTGATATGAATTTTGACCGCACTTCAGGTTCAACACAAATTGTGACACGTTCTACGAGTACAGAAATTAAGCCTTCAGGAAATAACATCGTGAATAAATAGCATTTAGTTATAAAATATAGCTATTAACTATTTTTTTTATATAAAAGCCGGTGTTATAACTACTGCATCAACTCATTCCAAAATATAAAAGGACAGTAAAATGACAATTTATGCAGATAACTCATACTCAATCGGTAATACTCCATTAGTTCGTTTAAAACACTTCGGACACAATGGTAACGTTGTCGTAAAAATTGAAGGTCGCAACCCAAGCTTTAGCGTGAAATGCCGTATTGGTGCCAATATGATTTGGCAAGCAGAAAAAGACGGCATTTTAACAGCGGGTAAAGAAATTGTAGATGCGACCAGTGGTAACACCGGTATCGCTTTAGCGTATGTAGCAGCTGCGCGCGGTTACAAAATCACCTTAACCATGCCTGAAACCATGAGTCTTGAACGTAAACGTTTATTACGTGGTTTAGGCGTGAATCTCGTGCTTACTGAAGGCTCAAAAGGGATGAAAGGTGCGATTGCCAAAGCTGAAGAAATTGTGGCATCTAACCCAAATCATTATGTAATGCTAAAACAATTTGAAAACCCGGCTAACCCGGACATTCACCGTCAAACTACTGGTGAAGAAATCTGGAAAGATACTGAAGGTAAAGTTGATGTCGTAGTTGCTGGTGTGGGTACCGGTGGTACAATTACCGGTATTTCTCGTGCGATCAAATTAGATCACGGTAAAAAAATTACCTCTGTAGCGGTTGAACCAACAGAATCACCTGTTATTAGCCAAACCCTTGCAGGTCAAGAAGTGAAACCAGGTCCACACAAAATTCAAGGTATCGGTGCGGGCTTCATTCCGAAAAACTTAGATTTATCATTAATTGATCGTGTGGAAACTGTAGATAGCGATACGGCAATTGCTACCGCTCGTCGCTTAATGGCTGAAGAAGGTATTCTTGCGGGTATTTCTTCAGGTGCGGCTGTGGCAGCAGCTGACCGCTTAGCAAAACTACCTGAATTCCACGATAAATTAATCGTCGCGATCTTACCTTCTGCATCAGAACGTTATTTAAGTACAGCGTTATTCGAAGGTATTGAAGCTTAATCTATTAATTGAATTCATTTTATCTAAGGTCTGTTTTTACAGACCTTTTTTGTTTATTAATTAAACAAATTTTATTTGATATAACTAAAGGAAATAATTCATAAATAAATAATACTTTTCTTTTCTTTTTCGCTTCTTATAATTCATTTCACTTTCGTTATTTATCTAAAAAAGGAATACTTATGAAAAAATCATTTTTTAGTACCGCACTTTTAGCGGCAGGATTAGCCCTTTCTACTTTTGCTAACGCCGGTGAAATTGCTGATCGCGTTGAACAAACTAAAACCTTATTAGTCGGTACTGAGGGTACTTACGCACCATTTACTTTCCACGACAAAGATGGCAAGTTAACCGGTTTCGATGTGGAAATTATCGAAAAAGTTGCGCAAAAATTAGGTTGGAAAGTTGAATTTAAAGAAACCGCTTGGGACGGCATGTATGCAGGTTTAAATGCAAAACGCTTTGATGTTATTGCGAACCAAACTAATCCAAGCCCAGAACGTTTAAAAAAATATGATTACAGTGCACCTTACAACTACTCTGCCGGCGTAATCGTGACGAAAGCCGATAACGATAGCATTAAATCATTCCCTGATTTAAAAGGTAAAAAATCTGCACAATCTGCAACCAGTAACTGGAGCAAAGATGCGCGTGATAATGGTGCTATTATCGTGACTGTAGATAGCTTGGCTCAAAACCTTGAAGCGGTAAAACAAGGTCGTGTTGATGCAACAGTAAACGATAAGCTTGCAGTATTAGATTACTTCAAAAAACAACCTAATGCAGGCTTAAAAATTGCTGTAGAAAGTGATAAAAAAATCCCAACCGGTTTTGCTTTCTTGAAAGGTGAAGAACCGCTTATTGCAAAAGTGAACCAAGCACTTGAAGAACTACGCAAAGACGGAACTTTAAAACAAATTTCAATCAAATGGTTTGGCGATGACATTACTCAATAATTGGTTAGCCAGCCTTCCATTTATGACCGCAGAACGAGCTGATTATGTAATCAGCTCGTTTTGGCCTATGATGGAAGGGGCAATTTTATATACGATCCCCCTTGCGGTCATTTCCTTCTTTTGCGGTTTATTCATTGCAGTTATCGTGGCTGTGATTTGCACATTGCCACATCCCAATTTAATGACCAAAATACTGCAGGGCATTTGTCGCACTTATATTTCAATTATTCGTGGCACGCCAATGTTGGTGCAGATCTTCATTATCTTCTACGGTTTACCTGAAGTTGGCATCAAACTTGAGCCTTTCCCAACCGCAATTATTGCATTCTCCATTAACATTGGTGCTTATGCGGCAGAAACAGTGAGAGCCTCCATTCTTGCGATTCCTAAAGGTCAATGGGAAGCCTCTTATGCGATAGGCATGAATTACACACAAGCTTTCGTGCGTACCATTATGCCGCAAGCTTTACGTATTTCCGTCCCTTCGCTATCAAATACCTTCATTAGCACAGTGAAAGATACGTCTCTGGCATCACTCGTTTGGATTGCGGAATTATTTCGTGTGGCGCAAAACATCACTGCTGAAAACTACGAATTTATTTTAATTTATAGTGAAGCGGCTCTCATTTATTGGGTATTCTGTTTTGTGCTGTCAATGGGACAAACCCGTTTAGAAAAACGCCTTTCTCGCCATTTATAAGGACTGTTTATGTTAAAAGTCACGAATATTCAGAAAAGTTTTAATGGTCACCATGTATTAAAAGGCATTGATTTTGAAATTAATAAAGGTGAAGTGGTCGCCATTCTGGGTCCATCAGGTTCAGGCAAGACGACTTTTTTACGCTGTTTAAATTTGCTCGAACGCCCAGAAAAAGGGGTATTAGCATTTACCGATGGAAGCTTAACCATTGATTTCAGCAAGAAGATCAGCAAAGCCGATGAACTAAAATTGCGTCGTCGTTCCTCAATGGTGTTCCAACAATACAATCTATTTCCCCACCGCACGGCACTTGAAAATGTGATGGAAGGGATGGTGGTTGTGCAAAAACAACCTAAAGAGATTGCACGTGAAAAAGCCTTGGCATTGTTGGAAAAAGTTGGTTTAAAAGCAAAAGCGGATTTATATCCCTCTCAACTTTCTGGTGGTCAACAGCAACGTGTCGGGATCGCCCGTGCTTTAGCCGTTAAACCCGATATTATCTTGTTAGATGAGCCTACTTCCGCTCTTGACCCTGAACTCGTCGGTGAAGTGTTACAAGCGCTCAAAATGCTCGCGCAAGAAGGCTGGACAATGATTATCGTCACCCATGAATTGAATTTTGCCAAAGATGTGGCAGATCGCGTGATTCTCATGGAAAATGGTCAGGTCGTTGAACAAAATACCTCAGCTGAATTCTTCAGTCATCCACAGCAAGAGCGCACCAAACAATTCTTATTGCAAGCTAAAATGCCAATGGAATTCGAAGATTATTGTATTTAATCAAACCTCTAAATATAAAAAGAGCGGTCAAAAAATATCATGAATTTTGACTGCTCTTTCTATTTGAATAAATTACATAATAGCATTATAGAATACTGCTGCTAAAGCCGCCCCGATAAATGGCCCTACAACCGGAACCCAACTGTATCCCCAGTCAGCTTTAGTTTTTAATGTACCACCCAGGAAAAGACCTAAGGTTAAGCGCGGACCAAGATCTCGAGCAGGGTTGTTCGCAGAGCCGGTTGTTCCACCTAAGCTTAAACCTATTGCCCAAACTAAAATGGCTACTGGTAATGCCCCGATAGAGCCCAAACCAATTGGTGTACTTTCTGCCGTGCCAGGTAAAGTGATGTTTGCCCCTGCAAGATAGAAAATAACGAAGACTAATACGAAGGTACCAACGATTTCGTTCACTAAGTTGATTGGATAGTTACGAATTGCTGGTTCAGTACAGAAACAAGCGCGTTTTAAACCCTCTTCTTCGGTCGCTGCAAAGTGATCTTTATACATAATATAAACCAACAACGCACCTACCATGCCCCCCACAACTTGTGCCGCGATGTAGCCTGGTACCAGTTCCCAAGCAAATGCACCCTTCATTGCCAAACCAAGTGTTACCGCTGGATTTAAGTGCGCCCCACTGTAAGGACCTGTCACAACGACGGCCACATACACTGCAAATGCCCACGCGGTAGTAATCTCAATCCAACCAGAACTTTGCCCTTTCGTTTTATTTAAACATACGTTGGCTACCACACCGTTACCTAACAGGATTAAGAGTGCTGTGCCAAAAAATTCTGCAAAATAGGCATTCATAAGAGAATCTCCAAATAATGATTAACTTAATGATTTCATTGAAGAAATCTTGCTTTGCAATTCGTTTCGTTGTTTGATCAAATATTGATGATACTCAAAGTGAGTGGCTTCATTATCCAGTTTTAACCAATTAATTCAATAGATAAAATCGATCTATTTTCTAAAAATGCGACAAAGATCACATTATTTTGTGCGTTAACGCAATCGTTTACATATTTTAATAAAAAAATCTGTGATGCTAATCACAAAACCCAACATTGCTTGTTCCAATTAGATTCGAATTCAATTAAGTTAGGTTCGCAATTTGTTCGTTTAAGCTCAAAATTTCTTCATTCATCTAATGAGAGTGCCAAGCGCTCTAAGGAATAGAACCATGACAGACAAAAAATACATCATCGCTTTGGACCAAGGTACCACAAGCTCCCGTGCAGTATTATTAGATCACAATGCGAATGTTGTCGAAATCGCCCAACGTGAATTTACACAAATTTATCCACGCGCAGGCTGGGTGGAACATAATCCAATGGAAATTTGGGCAACACAAAGTTCGACATTAAACGAAGTGGTTGCAAAAGCAGGCATTACCTCAGATGAAATTGCGGCAATTGGTATTACTAACCAACGTGAAACCACCATTGTGTGGGAAAAAGCAACTGGCACACCGGTTTATAATGCAATTGTGTAGCAATGCCGTCGTACCGCAGATATTACGGACAAACTTAAAGCAGATGGTCATGAAGAATATATCCGCAACACCACAGGTTTAGTGGTGGACCCATACTTCTCCGGTACAAAAGTGAAATGGATTTTGGACAATGTAGAAGGCGCGCGCGAAAAAGCGGAACGTGGCGAGCTTTTATTCGGTACCGTAGATACCTGGCTTGTATGGAAATTAACCCAAGGTCGTGTACATGTGACTGACTACACCAACGCATCCCGTACCATGTTATTTAACATCCATACGAAAAAATGGGATGACAAAATGTTGGAATTATTAAATATTCCACGCTCTATGCTACCTGAAGTACGCAATTCGTCCGAAGTGTATGGCCAAACCAACATCGGGGGTAAAGGCGGCGTACGTATTCCTGTTGCGGGTATTGCGGGTGACCAACAAGCGGCACTTTACGGCCATCTATGCACACGCGCAGGCCAAGCGAAAAATACCTATGGTACAGGCTGCTTTATGTTGCTACACACTGGTGATAAAGCCATTACCTCTAAAAATGGCCTATTAACCACCATCGCGTGTAACGCCAAAGGTGAACCTGAATACGCGCTTGAAGGTTCGGTATTTATTGCTGGCGCGTCAATCCAATGGTTACGTGATGAACTCAAAATCGTACATGACAGCCACGACTCTGAATACTTCGCACAAAAAGTTCCAGACAGCAATGGCGTGTACGTTGTTCCAGCCTTCACCGGTTTAGGTGCGCCTTATTGGGATCCGTATGCACGCGGTGCAATTTTCGGTCTTTCTCGTGGTTCTAACCGTAACCATATTGTACGCGCAACCCTTGAATCTATCGCTTACCAAACCCGTGACGTATTAGAAGCAATGCAATCTGACTCAGGTCAACGCTTACAATATTTACGTGTCGATGGCGGCGCAACCAACAACAACTTCTTAATGCAATTCCAAGCAGATATTTTAGATGTAAACGTAGAACGCCCAGTAGTGAAAGAAGTAACTGCACTTGGTGCAGCTTACCTTGCAGGTCTTGCGGTTGGTTTCTGGAAAAATTTAGACGAACTTCACGACAAAGCGCGTGTAGAACGTACCTTCACCCCAGATAATGATGAAGAAAAACGTGAACGTCGTTATAAAGGTTGGAAAAAAGCAGTTAAACGCTCATTAGAATGGGCGAAAGAAGACGCGGAATAATCCCTTCTAGCCAATAATAAAGTGCGGTCAAAATCGATTATGTTTTTGACCGCACTTTTATTTTATCTATCAACTATACTGCTGCCGATACTTCTCTAAATTATCTTGAAAATGCTGAATATAGTACTCGATGTCTTTTTCTCGGTAGCCAAGAATTCGACCGATTTCACGTTCCACTTTTGGATCAAAACCATTCACAGTGCTTGCAGGAAGTAACACTTCCATTTGTTCAGCGAGTGCAAGAGATTGAGGTAAATAGACAATAAAATCAGTTAAGCAAACATCATTGACATGACGTTGCACTGTTTTTGAATGAAGCATTCCTAGCTCAAGATAAGGGAGAAAGGCGTCAGGAATACCGAGCTCCTGATTGAATAATGCCACTTGCTTTTCGCCCCTTAACATTAATTCCAGCTCCTTGCCTTCATGCGGCCCAAGAATACCTTTTTCCATAAGAATATTCCTTTCGTTGAAATAAAAAAGGGGATTGGATGATTGACCAGATCCCCTTCATTGTACGCCTATTTGGCCACAATGTTCATCTAAATGACGAAATTATTTTTTCAAATTCTTCAACGCATCGGCAAAGGCATTCCCCATTGCACTATTTCCTCTTGAATTACGATCTTGGCGAGGCGCATTACTTCTTGGTTTTGCACTTAAAGTGCGGTCAGATTTGCCGTCATTTTTGACCGCACTTTCATCTAATCGCATCGTCAACGCAATACGTTTACGCAGCACATCCACTTCTAATACTTTCACTTTCACGATATCGCCAGTTTTCACCACTTGATGTGGATCTTCCACGAATTTATCGCTTAATGATGAAATATGTACTAAACCGTCTTGGTGAACACCAATATCCACAAATGCACCGAAGTTAGTCACATTGGTGACGGTACCTTCTAAAATCATACCTGGTTTTAAATCAGTGATTTCTTCCACGCCTTCTGCAAATACAGCAGTTTTAAATTCACCACGCGGATCGCGCCCTGGTTTTTCCAACTCTTTGAAAATATCTTGAACGGTCGGTAAACCAAATTGCTCATCAGTGAATTGTTTCGCATCAAGCTGACGTACCACACCCGCATTGCCCATTAAATCTTGAATAGATTGTGCGGTGGCTTGCAAGATTTTTTCGACCACAGGATAAGCTTCTGGGTGGACACCTGAAGTATCAAGTGGATTTTTCCCGCCAGCAATACGCATAAAGCCTGCACATTGCTCAAAGGCTTTTGGCCCTAAACGTGGCACTTTTTTCAATTCTGCACGGCTTTCAAAACGACCATTTTCATCACGATATTCGACAATGTTTTGCGCTAAAGTTTTCGTCATCCCTGCCACGCGAGCAAGTAATGGTGCGGATGCTGTATTCAAATCAACACCCACCGCGTTTACACAGTCTTCCACCACCGCATCAAGTTTACGCGCAAGTTGGGTTTGGTTTACATCGTTTTGATATTGCCCAACACCAATGGCTTTGGGTTCGATTTTTACTAATTCAGCCAATGGATCTTGTAAACGACGGGCGATAGATACCGCACCACGCAAAGATACATCTAAATTCGGGAATTCATTTGCCGCAAATTCAGAAGCAGAATAAACCGATGCGCCCGCTTCGCTCACTACAACGGTTTGTGGTTTATTTTCTTTGATTTCTTTAATCACTTCTTTCGCAAAACGTTCTGTTTCACGAGAAGCTGTACCGTTACCAATGGCAATTAATTCCACGTTATGTTTGCGAATTAAGCTGAAAATCGTCACTTGCGCTTCAGCTTCACGCCCCGTGTGTGGATAAATAGTTGTGGTATCTAATAATTTACCTGTGTTATCCACCACTGCGACTTTAACTCCCGTACGCAAGCCTGGGTCCAAGCCCATGGTACTTTTCGCGCCAGCCGGTGCCGCCATTAAAAGTGCGGTCAGATTTCGGGCGAAAACATCAATGGCTTCTTCTTCCGCTTTTTCACGTAAACTTGCCATTAATTCCGTTTCTAAATGCAACGACACTTTGATTTTCCACGTCCATGCAATCACTTGCTCGCGCCATTTATCTGCAGGCTGCCCCGTGAAACGGACATCTAAATAATCACGAATAATTTCTTCACAATAACTTTGACGACTTCCCTCTTCTGCATCGGGATCTGCATTTAAACTTAATTGTAAAATGCCCTCATTACGTCCACGGAACATGGCTAATGCACGGTGAGAAGGCACATTTTTCAATAATTCTTGGTGATCGAAATAATCTTGGAATTTTGCGCCTTCCGTTTCTTTGCCTTCGATCACTTTGGATACGATGACGGCATTTTTCGCTAAATAATCACGGACTTTCGCTAATAAACCCGCATCTTCAGCAAAACGCTCCATTAAAATATAGCGTGCGCCATCAAGTGCGACCTTGGCGTCTGTTACGCCTTTATCAGCATTTACAAATTCAGCTGCTGCCGTTTCAGGATCATTTTTTGGCTCGTTCCAAAGTAAATCAGCCAATGGCTCAAGACCGGCTTCAATCGCAATTTGCCCTTTGGTGCGACGTTTTGGTTTATACGGCAAATACAAATCTTCTAATTCGGTTTTGCTTTGTGTCGCATGGATTTTGTCACGCAATTCATCGGTCAATTTCCCTTGCTCTTCAATGGATTTCAAGATGGTTTGACGACGATCTTCTAATTCACGTAAATAAATTAAACGAGTTTCAAAATGACGAAGTTGGGTATCATCTAAGCCACCTGTGGCTTCTTTACGGTAACGGGCAATAAATGGAATGGTATTGCCATCATCTAATAATTGAATGGCGGCGAGGATTTGTTGGGGTTGAACGGTTAATTCTGCCGCAATAATTTGGCTAATTTGTTGATTTAACATTGTCATACTTCTTTGTTATTAAAGGATTCGATAAAAACGGGAATAGAATACTGGTTTTAGACAACAGGCTCAAATATAATTCAAAAAAATTTCTTTTATTTTTATCATGGCAAAATCAAATTACATTACCCGTCAAGGCTGGCTTACGCTTGACCAAGAACTTAA
The DNA here is from genome assembly GCA_959020685.1 of Parahaemophilus parainfluenzae. Classification (GTDB taxonomy): domain Bacteria; phylum Pseudomonadota; class Gammaproteobacteria; order Enterobacterales; family Pasteurellaceae; genus Haemophilus_D; species Haemophilus_D parainfluenzae_T. The sequence goes on from CAUETL010000019.1 coordinate 17,056, forward strand.
ATTTTTGTGGAAAGAAGAACGCCCTAAAGTTACCCAAGCGGTTTCAGATGCCGCTGCGCTTGGTGACCGCAGTGAAAACGCAGAATATATTTACGGTAAACGTCGTTTACGTGAAATTGATCGCCGTGTGCGTTTCCTTTCCAAACGCTTAGAAGTGTTACAAATAGTGGATTACCACCCGAAACAAGAAGGTAAAGTGTTTTTTGGTGCGTGGGTTGAGCTAGAAGATGAAGAAGGTGAAGTGAAGCAATATCGCCTTGTCGGCTGCGATGAATTCGATCCCGCTAAAAACTGGATCTCCATTGATTCTCCCGTCGCACGTGCCTTGATCGGGAAAGGCGTTGATGATGAAATTCATGTGGAGACACCTTCCGGTAAAGTCGTGCTCTATGTGAACCGAATTTGGTATGAAAAATAGCGAAGTAAAAAAACAAAAGAGCGGTCAATTTTGACCGCTCTTTTTTATTCTATAAATCAAACAGATTATGCATTATCACCAATTAATACTGATTCTAACGCAATTTCAATCATATCATTGAAGGTTAATTGACGTTCTTCTGCAGTAGTTTGTTCGTGTGTACGAATATGGTCTGAAACGGTACAGATACAAAGTGCTTTTGCACCATATTCTGCTGCTACACCATAGATACCAGCCGCTTCCATTTCTACGCCTAAGATGCCGTATTTTTCCATCACATCAAACATTTCAAAATCTGGTGTGTAGAAGAGGTCTGCAGAGAAAAGATTCCCTACGCGAACAGGCTTACCTTTTTCTTTCGCTGCTTGAACCGCGGCTTGTGCCATATCAAAATCAGCAATTGCAGCAAAATCGTTATCTTTGAAACGGATACGGTTTACTTTTGAATCAGTACATGCACCAAGGCCAATGATAACATCACGTACTTTAACGTCCATACGTACAGCACCACAAGAACCAACACGGATGATTTTTTTCACGCCGTATTCAGTAATTAATTCTTTCGCATAAATTGAGCAAGATGGGATACCCATACCGTGACCCATAACAGAGATACGACGACCTTTATAAGTACCGGTATAACCCAACATATTGCGAACGTTGGTCACTTCTTTCGCATCTTCTAAGAATGTTTCAGCAATATATTTTGCACGAAGCGGATCGCCTGGCATTAACACAACATCTGCAAATGCGCCCTCAGGAGCGTTGATATGTGGAGTCATTGTTTTTTCCTCTTGTTGATAAATAAAAAATCATTTAAGCAAACGTTTTCGCTTGCTTTAAAGTACAACACCACGAATGATTCGTGGTGTTGAGAGATAAAGTGCGGTCAGAATTCACCACATTTTAATTACATTGCTACGCCGCTTAACTCGATGAATAAACCTGCGATAGTCGCACTCATTAAGTTAGCTAATGTACCCGCTACAACTGCTTTTAAACCTAAGCGCGCAACATCACCACGACGATTTGGTGCCATACCACCGATACCACCGATTAAGATTGCGATAGAGCTGAAGTTAGCAAAACCACATAATGCGAAAGTAATGATGGCTTTAGTTTTTGCACTTAATACAACTGCTGTATCTGGTTGTAAGTATTTCGCGAACTCTAAGTAACCCACGAATTCATTTACGGCTAATTTCATACCAATCATTTGACCCGCGATTGCAGATTCATCCCAAGATACACC
>CAUETL010000020.1:0-18540 GCA_959020685.1 Parahaemophilus parainfluenzae
GCAGCGGAACCATGTTTGTCCTTAGATAAACCGAAAGCAACGCCAACGGCAAAAAGCAGGCCCATGTTATCGATGATAGCACCGCCTGATTTAATTAAAAATGCAGCAAGTTGACTGTTTGCACCCCAGCCATCAGGGTCAAGCCAATAACCGATACCCATCAGTACAGCAGCTGCTGGTAAGACAGCGACAGGTACCATCAAGGCCTGCCCAATTTTTTGCGCATAACCTAACACATTCATTTTTTTCTCCTATTTATAGTAATGAAGTATTACTTCATATTCTAAAGTAAAAAAAAATATTTTGTATAAATGTGGTAACTTTATCTCAAAATTGAGAAGCCGATCACAAATTTTGAAATTACACTTCAAAAATATTTTTTTTATGGTGCAAGCTTTGCTGCGTTTTACTATAATGCTCAGAAAGCCAAAAAGGAAACCAAGTGTTACTGTCTAATGTAGGAGTTTATATGTCGAAATTATCACATAATGAAGTCTTAGATAAAATCAAATTTGGTCTTATTGCTTCTTGTCAGCCTGTCGATGACGGCCCGATGGATAAACCAGAAATCGTGGCAGCCATGGCACAGGCTTCTGTTGCTGGTGGCGCAGCGGGCTTGCGTATCGAGGGCATAGAAAATCTTAAAGCAACACGCCCTACCGTGAATGTACCGATTATTGGTATTGTGAAACGTGATTTACCTGACAGCCCTGTACGAATTACCCCGTTTTTGCATGATATTGAAGATTTAGCGAAAGCCGGAGCAGACATTATCGCCGTGGATGGTACGAATCGCCCTAGACCGGTAGATATTGAAAGTGCGGTTAAAAAAATCCACGAATTAGGCTGTTTGGCCATGGCGGATTGTTCGAATTTAGAAGAAGGCTTGTACTGTCAAAAACTGGGTTTTGATATTGTGGGCAGTACGATGTCTGGCTACACAGGTGGCACAGTGCCGGAAGAGCCAGATTATCAATTAGTTAAAGATTTGAAAGCAGCAGGCTGCCGAGTCATGGCGGAAGGACGTTATAACACCCCAGCGTTGGCGAAAACGGCAATTGAAATTGGTGCTTATTGTGTGACAGTAGGTTCTGCATTAACTCGCTTAGAGCATATCGTAAGTTGGTTTACCGAAGCCATTCATTCAGCGAAAAAATAAAGGAAGAAGATATGTCATTAACAGTGGATAGTGGTCAGACATTACAGCGTTGTTTGGCATTAGATATTGGTGGCACGAAAATCGCTTCTGCTATAGTGAAAAATGGTGAGATTCAACAGCGAAAACAGATTTCCACGCCACAAGATGATGCTGCGCAAGCCATGCATCAAACCCTTGCGCAGTTGTTAAAAGAATATGAAGGGCAGTTTGATTATGTCGCTGTTGCTTCAACAGGCATTATTAATCAAGGCATTCTGACCGCACTTAACCCTAAAAATTTGGGTGGATTAGCCCAATTTCCATTAAAAGATAGCATTGCACAGCATACTGATAAACCGATTGGTTTACTTAATGATGTGCAAGCTGCCGCCTATGCAGAGTATCAACTACAAAATCCTAATGATATTCAAAACTTTACCTTTATTACGGTTTCCACAGGCGTAGGGGGCGGTTTAATTTTAAATCATCGTTTACTCACTGAGCCAGACGGCATTGCAGGGCATATAGGTCATACTTTGGCTGATCCTAATGGGCCTATTTGTGGTTGTGGTCGCCGTGGTTGTGTTGAAGCTATTGCATCAGGTCGCGCGATTGAAGCGGTTTCTTCTCAATGGGATGATCCTTGTGATCCGAAAGAAGTCTTTGCGCGTTTCCGTCAAAATGATGAAAAAGCAACCGCACTTGTGACTCGTTCAGCCCAAGCTATTGCGAATTTAATTGCAGATTTGAAGATTGGATTAGACATGCAAAAAGTCGTGGTTGGTGGTAGCGTAGGGTTGGCAGAAGGTTATTTACCGCTAGTTCAATCTTTATTAAGTGAACTTCCCGCTGTTTATCATTGCGAATTAGAAAGTGCTCAATTTGGACAAGATGCAGGCTTGATTGGCGCTGCATACTGGGTAAAAGATTGCTTATTACAAGCAAAAAATACGGGAGTGGTTTATGGCTAAAAACGGCAATATTTTAAATACCATCAGCTCGTTATATCGTAGTTTAACGAAAACAGAGAAAAAAATTGCGGATGCGATTTTGTTGAATCCCGATCTTGCGGTGCAAGCTCCTTTAGCTGAAATTGCCGCTCATTTAGAAGTGGGGGAGGCGACCTTTGTACGTTTTTGCCGTACTCTCGGCTTTAAAGGATTCAGTGATTTTAAATTGGAATTATCCATCGAGCTTGCCACAAAAGATGGCAAAGATAACACTGTATTAGATTCTGATATTACCGATTCTGACAACTCATTGAATATTGCGCATAAGCTGAAATCTGCCATCAATAACGTGATGGATGAAACCATTAATTTATTAGATTTTGAGCAGTTGGAAGAGGCAGTAAAAGCCATTCAACAAGCGAATCGTGTTTTCTTATTTGGTGTGGGGACATCTGGTATTACTGCGGAAGATGCCAAAAATAAACTGATGCGTATCGGTGTGCAAGTGGATGCCACGGGTAACAATCATTTTATGTATATGCAGGCATCGTTATTGACGAAAAAGGATGTGGCAATTGGTTTGAGTCATTCAGGCTATTCTCAAGAAACCACTCATACCATGAAAATTGCCAAAGAAAACGGTGCCAAAACTATTGCGATTACGCACAGTTTGCGTTCACCCATCACAGAATATGCTGATCTTGTTTTAGTGAATGGAAATAAGCAAGGCAAGTTGCAAGGCGACTCTATCGGCACGAAGATTGCTCAATTATTCGTATTAGATTTGATTTACGCTTTATTGGTACAGGCATCACAGGAAAGTGCGGTCAAAATAAAGCAAAAAACATTAAATGTCATTTTAGAACAACGTATCAAATAGGAGAGAAAAATGCGTAACTTAAAAGGTATTTTTAGTGCGTTATTAGTATCATTCAATGAAGATGGCTCTATCAATGAAAAAGGTTTGCGCGAGATTATTCGCTATAACATTGATAAGATGAAAATTGATGGTTTATATGTAGGCGGTTCAACAGGTGAAAACTTCATGCTTTCTACGGAAGAGAAAAAACAAATTTTCCGTATCGCGAAAGATGAAGCAAAAGACCAAGTCGCGCTAATCGCACAAGTGGGGAGTGTGAACTTACATGAAGCAGTGGAATTAGGTAAATATGCAACCGAATTAGGCTATGACAGTCTTTCTGCAGTAACCCCATTCTACTATAAATTCAGCTTCCCTGAAATCAAACATTACTATGACACTATTATTGCTGAAACAGGCAATAACATGATCGTGTATTCAATTCCGTTCTTAACAGGCGTGAATATGGGTATTGAGCAATTCGGTGAACTTTATAAAAACCCGAAAGTGCTTGGTGTGAAATTTACCGCTGGGGATTTCTATCTATTAGAACGCTTGAAAAAAGCTTATCCAAATCACCTCATTTGGGCTGGTTTTGATGAAATGATGGTACCTGCAGTATCTCTTGGTGTAGATGGTGCGATCGGCAGTACATTCAACGTAAACGGTGTGCGTGCAAGACAAATCTTTGAATTAACCAAACAAGGTAAATTGGCTGATGCGCTTCAAGTTCAACACGTGACCAATGACCTTATCGAAGGTATTTTAGCGAATGGCTTATATCTCACTATCAAAGAGTTATTGAAACTAGATGGTGTGGATGCAGGTTATTGCCGTGAGCCAATGACAGTGAAAGCAACACCAGAGCAATTAGCGAAAGCGAAAGAGTTAAAAGCAAAATATTTATAAATTAATGGAAAAGTGACCGCACTTACTTCTTTCCTCTCTCTATAGCGGGGAGGAAAGAGTGTCAGTGTGGTACGGATAAGGAAGGTTATTATGCGTCTCATTCCTCTGAACAATGAACAACAAGTCAGCCGTTGGGCGGCGCGTCATATTGCTGATCGAATTAATCATTTTAAACCTACAGCAGAACGTCCTTTTGTATTAGGTTTACCAACAGGCAGTACACCACTTAAGACCTATCAAGAATTGATTAAGTTAAATCAAGCGGGAGAAGTGAGTTTTAAACATGTGGTGACCTTTAATATGGATGAATATGTGGGTTTACCAAAAGAACATCCAGAAAGCTATCACAGTTTTATGCATAATAATTTCTTCAATCATATTGATATTCAACCGCAAAATATCAATATTTTAAATGGTAATACCAATGACCATGATGAAGAATGCCGCCGTTATGAAGAAAAAATTAAATCTTATGGCAAAATTCATTTGTTTATGGGCGGTGTAGGTGTTGATGGGCATATTGCCTTTAATGAACCTGCGTCTTCTTTAAGTTCGCGTACCCGTATTAAAACTTTAACGCCAGATACTATTATCGCGAATTCTCGTTTCTTTAATAATGACGTAAATCAAGTACCAAAATATGCCTTAACAATCGGTGTAGGGACATTACTGGATGCAGAAGAAGTGATGATTTTAGCAACGGGTCATAATAAAGCCTTAGCCGTGCAAGCTGCGGTAGAAGGCAGTATTAATCACCTTTGGACGGTAAGTGCCTTACAGCTCCATCGCCATTTTGTTTTAGTATGTGATGAGCCTGCTCTGCAAGAATTAAAAGTGAAAACAGTGAAATATTTTACTGAATTGGAAGGTCGTGCGATTCATAGTGTATTATAAGTGCGGTTAATTTTAATTTGATTTTAGGAAGGTATGATGAAGTATGCATTAATTAACAGCGTAATCTACACCAAAAATGAGGTGTTAAGAGATTATGCGGTGGTTATTGAAGGGGAATATATTCAATCCGTTATTCCACAAAGCGAATTAGAGAGTGGGATTAAAACCATTGATTTACAAGGGCATAATCTCACAGCCGGCTTTATTGATCTGCAATTAAACGGCTGCGGTGGCGTGATGTTTAACGATCAAACAAGCGTAGAAACATTAGAAATCATGCAAGCCACTAACTTGAAATCAGGCTGCACCAGTTTCTTACCAACGTTTATTACCGCACCGGATGAAGATATCAAACGAGCAGTAAGTATCATGCGAGAGTATTTGAATAAGCATAAAAATCAAGCGCTTGGTTTACACATCGAAGGCCCTTATTTGAGTTTAGAGAAAAAAGGCGTGCATCGCCCAGAATATATCCGTGAAGCGACGCCTGAGATGAAAGATTTCTTATGTGATAATGCGGATGTCATAACTAAACTGACAATTGCCGCTGAAAACCCAACGGTACAATATATTCCTGATTTTGTGAAAGCAGGCATTATCGTGTCTATTGGCCATTCTAATGCAACTTATGAAGTGGCGAAAGCTGCCTTTCATAAAGGTGCGACGTTTGCAACACACTTGCATAATGCGATGTCGCCGATCAGTTCAGGACGTGCGATGGGCGTAGTTGGTGCCGTGTTAGATTCCGATGTTTACACGGGAATTATTGTAGATGGTGTGCATGTGAATTTTGGTAATGTTCGCTTAGATAAAAAAGCGAAAGGTGACAAACTTTGCATTGTAACTGATTCTCTTGCAGCTGCAGGTGCACCACCTGAATTGGAAACTTTCACTTTTGTAGGAAAACCAATTTATGTAAAAGAAGGTCGTTGCTACGATGCAAATGGCACGATTGCGGGTGCATCAATTACCATGATGGAGTCTATTAAGAATGCTGTAGAGTATGTAGAAATTCCATTAGCGGAAGCAATTCGCATGAGTAACCTTTACCCAGCAAGAGCGATTGGCGTAGATGACCGTTTAGGCTCAGTTGAAGCTGGAAAAGTAGCAAACTTGGCGGTATTCACAAAAGATTATGATGTGATAGGTACCGTATTGAATGGTGAATTGAAACCAAACTAAAGTGCGGTCAAAAATAGCATTGTTTTAAACGTAATCCGATCCTTAAACCGATCGGATTATTTTTTATGGTTGCAATTCGGTGATCTTACCGGTATCCACTTGGAATAATTTTCCTTTTCCCACTTGCATTTCTTTGAGCTGACCTTGGGTGATAGCAGTGACAAAGACTTGAGAACCACTTTGTTGCAAGCGTTCCGCAAGCAGGGCACGTTTATGTTGATCCAGCTCAGAGGCAAAGTCATCAATTAGAAAGATACAATGACGTTGTTTTTGAATCATTAAATGTTCACCCTGGGCTAAACGTAGGGCACACATCAATAATTTCAATTGACCACGAGAGAGTACATCTTCAACCGGTAATCCATTTGCTTTAAAACGGAAGTCCGCTTTTTGTGGGCCTGAAACCGTATAGCCAATGGTTTTATCTCGCTCAAAGTTTTGCGCTAGTAATTCGCCATATTCTGTCTCTTTCTCCCAGCCTTGATGAAAGCTAACAGTAATTTCTAATTCAGGTAAAAATAACTGGCAGGTTTTTTCAATTTCTGGGCGTAGGGCCTCTGCGTATTCAGCTCGCCAATCACTCACTTGGTGGGCTAATTTAGCTAATTCAATGTCCCATATTTTTATTGCAGAATAAGGCTGATTTTGATTGAGTGCGGCATTTCGCTGCTTTAATAAACGGTTTAAGGCGACCCAAGAGGAATGAAAGCTATTATGGTGGTGAAATAAACCCCAATCTAAAAATGCACGTCGAAAACTTGGCCCACCGTTTAATAGGGTAAGTCCTTCAGGCGTAATTAATTGCATGGGTAAAAGGTGAGCGAGATCGGCAATTTTATTGCCGTCTTCACCATTTATTTTCGCAATGGTATTACCTTGACGAAGTTTTTGTAATCCAACAGACCATTGATGCTGACTTTCTTGAATTTGGCCAAAAAGCGTGAAATGAGGTTCGTCGTAAGAAATAATGCGATTTGCGACCGCACTTTTGAAAGAGCGCCCATGCCCGAGATAAAAAATTGCTTCTAATAAGCTCGTTTTTCCGCTGCCGTTATTGCCGACTAAAAAGTTAAAGCCGTGATCAAATTCAAGATCCACGGCATTTAAATTTCTAAATTTTTCAACAATTAAGCGGGAAATGGCCATTATTTCTAGAGGCGCATTGGCATAATGACGTATTCTGCACTTGCGTCTTCGCTGTTTTCAATTAAGCAGCTTGATGATGCATCTGTGAGGCGGATACGTACTTGTTGGCATTTTAAGGCGTTTAATACATCTAAAATGTAAGTCACATTAAAGCCCACTTCCATTTCTTCACCTTGATAATTCACATCCACGATTTCTTCTGCCACCTCGTGTTCTGGGTTAGATGCGGTAATTTTAAGTTGGTTTTCACTTAAGTTTAAACGCACGCTACGTACACGTTCATTTGAAAGAATCGAAGCGCGTACAAAAGCTTGTTTTAAGGTTTCCCAGTTTCCTTCTACGATACGAGTTGCATTACGTGGTAATACACGACGGTAATCAGGGAAACGACCATCAATGAGTTTTGAGGTAAACACAATGTGGTTTAAGTGAATACGAAGATTATTAGTACCAATTTGCAAACGAGCAAGTTCATCACTGCTTTCTAATAGGCGATTCAGTTCTAATACGCCTTTGCGTGGCAGAATAACCGAATGAGTTTGCAGATCTTGATCTAATTCGATCGTACAAACCGCAAGACGATGACCGTCAGTTGCAACAGTACGTAATAAATTACCTTCCGTTTCAAATTTCATGCCATTTAAGAAATAGCGGGCATCCTGGTTTGCCATTGAAAATTGGGTTGCTTCAATTAAGCGACGCAAGGTGCTTTGCGGTAAGGCAAAATCCACTTCAGATTGCCAATCCGTCAGATTTGGGTATTCTTCAGCAGGCAGAGTAGTGAGATTAAACTTACTGCGACCTGATTCTACAATGGCGCGATCTTCTTCAAAGGTGACCGTAATTTCAAATTCATCTGATAGCGTGCGGCAAATATCTAAGAATTTTTTAGCTGGAATGGTAAAAGCGCCATCTGCCGTTGAAGAAGAAAGTTGAGTATAGCTAGAGAGCTCCACTTCAAGGTCTGTACCTGTAATGGTTAAACGGTTATCTTCAATTTGTAATAACACGTTATTTAATACAGGAATATTCGGACGATTGCTTAATACGCCACAAACTTGCTGTAAGGGTTTTAGTAGATTTTCTCTTGAAATGCTAAATTGCATCATTGGCTCCTTATGCAGATAATGTGCGAATTAAATTCGCCCAATCTTCTTGAATACTGCTGTCTTTTTCACGGAATTTTGGCACTTCACGGCAGGCATTTAAGACTGTCGTATGGTCGCGTTCAAAGGCACGGCCAATTTCCGGTAAGCTTTTATTGGTTAATTCTTTTGCTAACGCCATCGCCACTTGGCGTGGACGAGTGACTGATCTTGCTCTGCTTTTTGATTTTAAATCAGCCACTTTAATTCGATAGTATTCTGCCACGACTTTCTGAATATTTTCAATGGTTACCAAACGTTCTTGTAAGGCTAGAATATCTTTCAATGTGTCACGCACAAAATCAATATCAATGTGACCACCTTTGAAGTCTTGCATCGCTTTCACACGGTTTAATGCACCTTCTAATTCACGAACGTTGGTGCGTAAGCGTTGGGCAATAAAGAATGCCACTTCTTCTGGCAGTTCCATATTATGTTCTTCTGCTTTTTTCAGCAAAATCGCAACTCGAGTTTCTAAATCAGGTGGTTCAATTGCAGTGGTTAAACCCCAACCGAAACGAGATTTTAGGCGTTCTTCAATTTTCTCAATTTCTTTTGGATAGCGGTCAGAAGTCAAAATGATTTGACGTCCAGTTTCAAATAAACTATTGAAAATATGGAAAAATTCTTCTTGTGTTTTTTCTTTTTCTGCGAAGAATTGAATATCATCCACTAATAATGCATCAAGAGAACGATAGAATTTTTTGAATTGATCCATTTTATTATCACGCATTGCTTTTACCATGTGTTGCATAAAATTATTAGCATGGATATAAAGCACGCGGGCATTTGGTTTATTCGCTAAAATGCCATTACCGATTGCGTGTAATAAGTGAGTTTTACCTAAACCTGTCCCCCCATATAAAAAGAATGGGTTTGCCGTTGGTTCACCAGGCGCAAGAGCGAGTTTTTGACCTACTGCACGGGCGAGTTGGTTTGATTTACCTTCAACAAAGTTTTCAAATAAATGTTTACGATTTAAGTGTGATTCAAATTTAGTTGGCGCATCAGATTCTTGCTGAAAACCCACCGCACTTTCTTGATGGTTAGCTGTTTGAGTTAGGGACGACTCAACTGCTTTGGGAGCCGGTTTTACCCCCTCTTTTACGATAATTTGTAAATTTGGATTTTTAGCAAGGGCTTGGCAAATTTGATGAATTTGAGCTAAGTAATGATTTTCCACCCAGCTTTTCACAAACATATTTGACGCATATAACACCACTTGATCTTGCGAGATGACATCCGCTTGTAATGGGCGTAACCAAGTGCTGAGATCCATCGGAGAAACCTGATCTTGTAGTTGTGATAAGCAATCTTGCCATAGGGTAGAAAGGCTCACGATAAATTATCCTTATGTTATATGCGTATAAAATAAAAGCCGCAAAAGTGCGGTTAAAAATCGAAGAGAATTTTACAATAATTTAGGCAAAAGATCTTCTGTTGGTCGTCAAAAAAAGACAAAAAGGTTGCTTGAGATTTTGTCCAAAATCCGTATAATCCCCACGATTTTAGAAGAAACAGAAGATTATTTCGGAATTTTTTCTTTTCTTATTTGACGAAAGCCCAATTTATGATTAAAATTGCGGTCTATTTTTTATAACCCTTGTTGTGTTTTGAATATCAAAACAGTAAACCATTTTGATTTAGGTAGATTACAATGAAACGTACATTTCAACCTTCTGTATTAAAACGTAGCCGTACTCACGGTTTCCGTGCTCGTATGGCAACTAAAAACGGCCGTCAAGTTTTAGCTCGTCGTCGTGCTAAAGGTCGTAAGAGTTTATCTGCATAATCACCTCTTTTAGTGATTAAGCTAAACTTCTCTCGGGAGTTACGATTGTTAACTCCCACTCAATTCAAAAATGTCTTCGAACAACCGTTTCGAGCAAGCACCCCTGAAATTACCATTCTCGCACGCAAAAATAATCTTGAGCATCCACGCTTAGGTTTAACTGTGGCTAAAAAACATCTTAAACGAGCACATGATCGTAATCGTATCAAACGTTTAGTTCGTGAAAGTTTTCGTTTATCCCAACATAATTTGCCTTCTTGTGACTTTGTCTTTGTGGCGAAACGTGGCATTGGTCAGCTTGATAATAAAACGTTTTTACAAACTTTGGATAAATTATGGGCACGTCACATTCGTTTGGCACAAAAATCCTCATCGCTTTAATTAAGTTTTATCAAGTAGCGATTAGCCCTTTAATTGGGCCGCGTTGTCGTTTTGTGCCAACCTGTTCTTGCTATGGTATTGAGGCGTTAAAAACACATGGATTGTTAAAAGGTAGTTGGCTTACGCTAAAACGTGTATTAAAATGTCACCCCTTAAGCGCCGGTGGATTCGATCCTGTTCCGCCGAAAAAGATTAATAATAACGATGAGAAAAAATAATGGACTCAAGACGTAGCCTATTAGTGCTTGCACTACTCTTTATTTCTTTCCTTGTTTATCAGCAATGGCAACTTGATAAAAATCCACCTGTTCAACAACAGACCACGGAACAAACAACAGCCGCCTCTTCTGATGTCCCGGCAAGTTCTTCTTCATCTGCTGAAGTAGTGGCAGATTCACAAACAAAAGGTCAAATTATCACATTAGAAAATGATGTACTCCGTTTGAAAGTGGATACATTAGGTGGTGATGTAATCAGTTCTGAACTATTAAAATATGATGCAGAATTAGGTTCAAAAGAACCTTTCGTCTTGTTAAAAGATACAAACGAGCATGTTTACATTGCACAAAGCGGTTTAATTGGTAAAAACGGGATCGATACAAAAGCAGGTCGTGCGCAATATCAAGTTACTGGCGATAATTTCAAATTAGCAGAAGGTCAAAATGAACTTTCAGTGCCATTAACATTTGAAAAAGATGGTGTGACTTATCGTAAAATCTTTGTGTTAAAACGTGATAGTTACGATGTCGGTGTTAACTTTGAAATTGTGAACCAAAGTGGTAGTGCAATTGAAGTTGAACCTTACGGCCAATTAAAACACACATTAGTTGAAAGCAGCGGTAACGTGGCAATGCCTACTTATACCGGTGGTGCGTATTCTTCTTCAGAAACCAATTACAAAAAATACAGCTTCAGCGATATGAAAGATAAAAATCTTTCTATCGATACCAAAGCAGGTTGGGTTGCTATTTTACAACACTATTTCGTATCAGCTTGGATCCCAAATCAAGATGTAAATAACCAACTTTATAGTATTACAGACAGTAAAAATAACGTTGCGTCTATTGGTTATCGTGGTCCAGTCGTTTCTATTCCAGCAGGTGCAACAGAGACTATTACCAGCTCATTATGGACAGGTCCGAAATTACAAAACAAAATGGCTGAAGTGGCTAACCACTTAGACTTAACTGTCGATTATGGTTGGGCATGGTTCATCGCGAAACCATTATTCTGGTTATTAACTTTCATTCAAAGTATTGTATCTAACTGGGGTGTGGCAATTATTTGTGTCACCTTAGTGGTTAAAGCGATTTTATATCCGCTTACAAAAGCACAATACACTTCTATGGCGAAAATGCGTATGTTGCAACCGAAAATGCAAGAAATGCGCGAACGTTTTGGTGATGATCGCCAACGTATGAGCCAAGAAATGATGAAACTTTACAAAGAAGAAAAAGTAAATCCACTTGGTGGTTGCTTACCATTAATCCTTCAAATGCCAATTTTCATTGCATTATACTGGACGTTTATGGAAGCAGTTGAACTTCGTCATGCGCCATTCTTTGGTTGGATTCAAGATTTATCGGCACAAGACCCTTACTACATTCTCCCAATCTTAATGGGTGGATCAATGTTCTTGTTACAAAAAATGTCACCTACACCAGTTGCCGATCCAATGCAACAAAAAGTGATGAATTTCATGCCGTTGATCTTCATGTTCTTCTTCCTCTGGTTCCCGGCAGGTCTAGTACTTTACTGGTTAGTGTCTAACTTAATCACTATCGTACAACAACAAATGATCTACCGTGGTTTAGAGAAAAAAGGGTTACATACCCGTAAAAAATAACAGATAGAAGGCATCGAAAGATGCCTTTTTTCTATCATTGATTGATATATAATCACATGGGCGTATTAATGCGCCCTCTCATTTTTTTATCGCAGATAAAAGTGCGGTCAATTTTTAGTGAGTTTTTATGAAAGAAACAATCGTCGCACAAGCGACAGCGCCTGGTCGTGGTGGTATTGGTATTTTGCGTGTATCAGGTCCAAAAGCGGTTGAAGTGGCACAAGCGGTACTAGGTAAATGTCCTAAACCAAGAATGGCAGATTATTTACCTTTTAAAGATGCTGATGGCACAGTATTAGATCAAGGCATTGCACTTTACTTTAAATCGCCGAATTCTTTTACAGGTGAAGATGTATTGGAATTGCAAGGTCATGGTGGGCAAGTAGTATTAGATTTGTTGCTAAAACGAATCTTACAACTTGATGGTGTTCGTCTTGCGCGTCCCGGTGAATTTTCAGAACAGGCTTTTTTAAACGATAAATTAGATTTAGCTCAAGCAGAAGCCATTGCAGATTTGATTGATGCCACTTCGGAGCAAGCCGCTCGTTCGGCATTAAAATCATTACAAGGTGAATTTTCCAATAAAGTAAATCAGTTGGTGGATTCCGTGATTTATCTTCGTACTTATGTGGAAGCGTCGATTGATTTTCCCGATGAAGAAATTGACTTTTTGGCAGACGGTAAAATCGAAGCAAAATTACGAGAAATTATTGATCAACTTGATTTAGTCCGTAGCGAAGCGAAACAAGGCTCGATTTTACGTGAAGGGATGAAAGTAGTGATTGCCGGTCGTCCAAATGCGGGTAAATCAAGCTTACTGAATGCTTTAGCAGGCAGAGAAGCGGCCATTGTGACAGATATTGCAGGAACCACTCGCGATGTGTTACGTGAGCATATTCATATTGATGGCATGCCTTTACATATTATTGATACTGCAGGGCTTCGCGAAGCGACAGATGAAGTTGAACGTATCGGCATCTCGCGTGCGTGGACTGAAATTGAGCAAGCCGATCGTATTATCTTAATGTTAGACAGCAGTGATCCTGATAGCCAAAATATTGAAAAAGTGCGGTCAGAATTTTTATCGAAATTGCCAAATAATATGCCAGTGACCATTGTTCGTAATAAAGTCGATTTAAGCGGTGAGGCAGTTGGGATAAAAGAAGAAAATGGAACAACGACCATTTGTTTATCGGCTCAAACGCATCAAGGCGTAGATTTATTACGTGAGCATTTAAAACAGGCGATGGGTTTCCAAACCGGCATGGAAGGTGGCTTCTTAGCACGTCGTCGTCATCTTGATGCTTTAGAAAAAGCGGCCGAACATTTACAAATTGGGTTAGTTCAATTAACAGAGTTTCATGCGGGTGAATTGTTAGCAGAGGAACTTCGTTTAGTACAAGCTAATCTCAGTGAAATTACGGGGCAATTTACCTCGGATGATTTACTCGGTAATATTTTCAGCTCTTTTTGTATCGGAAAATAGGTTTTAGGTTATGACTTTTCATATGTTGTGGGTCATTGCGCTTGGTCTTTCGATGGATGCGTTTGCAGTATCCATTTCCAAAGGTTTGGCAATGCGCGCTTTTCGATGGAAACAAGCACTGGCCATTGCATGCTGTTTTGGGCTATTTCAAGGCATTATGCCGGCAATCGGCTATGTTGTCGGACTACAATTTAGTCAGATGATTCAAAATTGGGATCATTGGATTGCCTTTGCTTTACTTGCGATTATCGGTGTGAATATGATTCGAGAAGGGCTGAGCTCAGATGATGAACCTGCGCCCTCATTGATTAGTTTAAAACACTTACTAACACTTGGTGTGGCAACGAGTATTGATGCGTTAGCTGTTGGTGTCTCTTTTGCTTTTCTTTCTGTGGACATTTTGTTGGCTGTCTTCATCATTGGTTTAATAACCTTTGCCATTTCTTTTATTGGTGTAAAGAGCGGTCATTTTTAGGGAAAAAATTCAAAAGCAAAGCAGAGATTTTTGGCGGTTTAGTGTTATTAGTCATGGCTGTGAAAATCCTACACGAACATGGTGTTTTTTAAGTGCGAATTTTCGCCTTTTAGATTATAATCTTACGAACTTTGTCTTTTTTAAAAGGGTAATAATTGAATGTTAATTGAAAAAATGCATGGCATCGCCCATAGCTTTATCGGAAAAGCGATCTTTGCTTTAATTCCAGTTTCATTTTTGATTGGTGGGATGTCAGGTTATCTGTATAGCAGCAATGATAGTTTTGCGGCAAAAGTAAATGGCGAGACTATCTCTCAACAAGATTTCTTAAATCGTTATAACCAAGAGTTTGAAGCGCGAGCTCAACAAGAAGGCGAGAGCTTCTTAGCGAAAACTGACTCTGTGGAATTTGTGACTGCACTTCGTCAAAATTTAATTCAACGTTTGGTGGATCAAGAATTAATCCGTCAATATGCGAAAGAATTAAAATTAGGTGTAAGTGATGAGATGATCAAACGTGCGATTGTAAGCGATCCTAACTTACAATCTAACGGTAAATTTGATAACGCGCGCTATCAACAATTATTGACTCAAAATGGTTTAACATCTGATACTTATGCGGCTATTTTACGTAATGCATTAACACTTGAACAAATGCAAAATGGTTTGGCAGACAGTGAGTTTGTTGTACCAGCCCAAGTAAAAGATAACGCACAAGTCTTTTTCCAAAAACGTATCGCTCGTCTTGCAACTCTTCCATTAGCCGATGAAATTGCAAAACAAAAAGTAACAGACGAAGAAATTAAAGCGTATTACGATGCGAATGCGAAATCACTTGTTCAACCTGAACAAGCGAAAGTGCAATATATTCGCGTTTCAGCAGATGCATTAGGTAAATTACAACCAGTAACTGAAACACAAATTGCACAATATTATCAAGAAAATAAAGCGCAATTCATTAGCCAAAAATTAGCACATATTCAATTATCAACGGAGAAAGAAGCGGATGCCGTTTATCAAGAACTGCAAAAAGGCGCTGATTTTGCTGAGTTAGCAAAAACAAAATCCCTAGATAAACTTTCTGGTGCTCAAGGTGGTGAATTAGGTTGGGTAAAAGACAACGAATTACCGAAAAACTTTGAAGATGCAGCATTATTATTAAATGTTGGTCAATATAGTACACCGGTTAATGTGGATGGGGCTTACCATATTATTTTAGTGCAAGATCGTAAAGAACGTACTTTAGAAGAAGTGAAAGAACAAATCGCAGAGACTGTACGTAAAAACTTAGCAGAAAGCCGTTTCCAAGCGGTAGAAAAAGCGGTTCGTGAAAAAGCAGCAGAAAGCAGTGATTCTTTAGCTTCGGTAGCTGAAGCTGCTGGTGTGAAAATGGAAGAAACGGATTACTTTGGTAAAAATAATGTCCCTGCGGCATTAAATTTCCCAAATGTGACTTCTGCCATTTTTGAATCAGATATTGCAAACGGCGGTGCAAATTCTGAGCCATTAACGGTTGGTGAAAATGAATTTGTTGTGGTACGTGTCGTGGATCATAAAGCTGAAGGTTTACAAAGCCTTGATGAAGCGAAATCAACGATTGAGCAGTTCTTAAAACGTGAAAAAGCCGATAAAGTATTAGCTGAAAAAGCAGAGCAAGCGGTCAAAGCGCTATCTGCCGATCCAACCAAATTACCTGCCGGTATTAGTTTTAGTGAGCCACAAACCTTTACGTTAGTGGATAATAAAGATCCAGTGCTTTATGAAGGTGTATTTGCCATTGCAAAACCACAAGATGGTAAAGCGGCTTATCAAGTTGCTCGTAACAGCAAAGGTGATGTGGTTGTGGTTGCCCTTGAACGTGTAGAAGAACCTACTTTAAATGAGCAAGAGTTAGCGAAATTTAGCACTCAACTTGTTCGTGCACGTCAAGGCGAATTGCAAGGACAGTTAATGCAAGCATTACGTGAAAAAGCACAAATCGAGATTAATACCAGCTTTATTAATCAAGATGATTCAGAAGAAGGTGCGGCTCACTAAGCTGATTGAAATGTCATTCATCATCAATTTCTGATGGAAAATAAAAGCAAAGTGCGGTAAATTTTGACCGCACTTTTTTATATAAAACAAGGAGAAGACTATGGCTCAAGAAACTATTTTCAGCAAAATTATTCGCAAAGAAATCCCCGCCAATATTGTTTATCAAGATGAATTAGTGACCGCATTCCGAGATATTTCACCTCAAGCGAAAACCCATATTTTGATTATCCCAAATAAAGTCATTCCAACGGTTAATGATGTGACGGAACAAGATGAAGTTACCTTAGGTCGCTTATTTACTGTCGCGGCTAAAATTGCTAAAGAAGAAGGCATTGCCGAAGACGGTTACCGTTTAATTGTGAACTGTAATAAACATGGTGGACAAGAAGTATTCCATATTCATATGCATCTTGTTGGTGGTGAACCTTTAGGTAGAATGTTGGCGAAATAATGAAAAAGATCCTAATTACAGCAACGGTATTATTTTTAACGGCTTGTTCATCTGCACCAAATATTGTGGGAACCAATAAGCCAATTTTAAATATGGCGGCAAATTTAGCACCGGCTTTAGATGTTGATTTGTCTGATAATACCGCAGCCTTAAAAAATAAAACTACACAACAACTCAATGTGCTTTACCACCTTTATTGGTATAACACACAAGGTGTAACGCAAGTTTGGCCGAATCAGCAAGAAAGCCAATCAGGCAATATTTTATTGCAACCACAAGAAAAGAAAGTGTTTGAGCTACCAAAACCAAGCACAGAAAGTAGCAATTATCGTCTTTACTTACAATAGTTTATGCCCACATTATTAATTGACCTTGAAGGTCATGAGCTCAAACAAGAAGAAGTTGAATTACTGGAACATCCTTTAGTTGCTGGTTTGATTTTATTTACCCGCAATTTTTATGATCGTCAGCAAGTTCAAGCGCTAATTAAATCCATTCATCAACGAGTGAAAAAGCCTTTATTGATCACGGTCGATCAAGAAGGTGGTCGCGTGCAACGTTTCCGTGAAGGTTTCACTCAGCTCCCTGCGATGCAGGCTTTTGCGGCATTAGTTGAGGACTCAGCTCAGCAACAGCAAATAGCAAAAGAAGCGGGTTGGCAAATGGCTGCTGAAATGGTGGCGCTAGATATTGATTTGAGTTTTGCTCCGGTGTTGGATTTAGGTCACGAATGTCGTGCGATTGGTGATCGTAGGTTTTGCGGTGATGTAAAAAGTGCGGTCAATTTAGCAGCAGCGTTTATTGATGGTATGCACCAGGCGGGCATGGCAACTACAGGAAAACACTTCCCGGGACACGGCCATGTTTTAGCTGATTCTCATCTTGAAACCCCTTATGATGAGCGCGCAAAAGAAGTGATTTTTAATCATGATATTTTGCCATTCCAGCAATTAATTCAACAGAGTAAGCTTGATGCGATTATGCCGGCTCACGTGATTTATACACAATGTGATAGCCAGCCAGCAAGCGGTTCGAGTTATTGGTTAAAAGAGATTTTGCGTAAACAGTTGGGCTTCCAAGGAGCGATTTTCTCTGATGATTTAGGCATGAAAGGCGCAGGCTTTATGGGCGATTTTGTGGCTCGCAGTGAAAAAGCCTTGAAGGCTGGTTGTGACTTATTATTGCTTTGTAATGAGCGAGAAGGTGCCATTCAAGTGCTTGATAATCTGAAGTTACAGGAAACAACGGAGCATTTCACAGCACGCCAAGCTCGCTTGAAATCTCTCTTTAAACAAAAATCCTTTGATTGGTCAGAACTCACAAAAACTTCGCGTTGGATTGAAAATCATCAAAAACTGACCGCACTTCAACAAGAGTGGCTTGCTTCTAAATGATTGATTGCCATCATTATCAAAAAGGCGATTGCCGTTCTTGTCAATGGCTTGAAATGCCTTATGAACAGCAACTCGCCAAGAAAGAAGAGCATCTAAAACAACAACTTGCCAAATTAGATTGTGATAATTTAATTTGGCATCCGCCTTTTTATTCCTCCGAGACTGACTTTCGTAATAAAGCGAAAATGGTTGTAAGTGGCGCGGTGGAACGTCCCATTTTAGGTATTTTACAAGACCCGAATGATCCACAAAGTGCGGTGGATTTATGTGATTGTCCGCTTTATCCGCAACGCTTTGCTGAACTCTTTCCGATTCTAAAAGATTTTATTGGTCGCGCTGGTTTAGTCCCTTATAACGTGGCTAAGCAAAAAGGTGAGCTCAAATATATTCTGCTTACAGAAAGCCAACATACAAAAAAATTGATGTTGCGTTTTGTATTGCGTTCAGAAACTAAA
>CAUETL010000021.1:0-17380 GCA_959020685.1 Parahaemophilus parainfluenzae
ATTGTACCCACGTTTACGTGCGGTTTTGTACGTTCAAATTTTTCTTTAGACATTTAAAGAGTCCCTCTAAATAGACACGGTTATCGATGGGTAAATTAAACCACATTAACCAATAAAATCATTACTATTTAATAAGGAAAGAGGAATTTGGAAGGCTGGTGCTGATAGGCGGATTTGAACCGCCGACCTCACCCTTACCAAGGGTGCGCTCTACCAACTGAGCTATATCAGCGTTTGGAGCGGGCAGCGGGAATCGAACCCGCATCATCAGCTTGGAAGGCTGAGGTAATAGCCATTATACGATGCCCGCAGTCCTAAATTCATCTGTCCCATCAGAATTCATTTAGAAAATGGTGGAGGGAGAAGGATTCGAACCTTCGAAGGCTGAGCCAACAGATTTACAGTCTGCCCCCTTTGGCCGCTCGGGAACCCCTCCACGCTAAATGAATACTTGTTTACTAAAGGATGGTGCCGACTACCGGAATCGAACTGGTGACCTACTGATTACAAGTCAGTTGCTCTACCTACTGAGCTAAGTCGGCGTGTTGTAAGCAAGTGAGGCGTATTATATGGAAAATTTTATGCCTGACAAGTTTTTTTTATGAAAAATGCGTTTTTTTTAACTATTCGTCTAATTTACAAGCAAAAAGCCACATTCTTGCTTTAAAACTCATCACTTTTAATAAAAAACGATGATCACAACTCATTTATAGGGTATATTTTGTCCAATTTTTTTCACTCTAGATATAAAGCACCGTGGAAATTACCGAACAACTCACGCCCTTTCTGAACTTTAGCCGTCAGCAATGGGCCGAATTAAGAAAATCTGTTCCGCTAAAATTAACGGAGCAAGATCTCAAACCGCTTTTAGGTTTTAATGAAGAGCTTTCTCTTGATGAAGTGAGCACCATTTACCTGCCACTTGCACGTCTCATCAACTACTATATTGATGAAAACCTTCGTCGCCAAACGGTTTTAAATCGTTTTCTTGGTGGTCAAAGCCCTAAAGTCCCTTACATCATTAGTATCGCAGGCAGCGTTGCTGTCGGGAAAAGTACATCGGCACGTATTTTGCAATCTTTGCTAACCCACTGGCCTACCGAACGAAAAGTTGATCTGATTACTACTGATGGTTTTCTTTATCCATTAGAAAAACTAAAAAAAGACGATTTACTACAGAAAAAAGGCTTCCCTATTTCTTATGATACGGCCAAATTAATTCGTTTTTTAGCTGATATCAAATCAGGCAAGCCATCTGTAAAATCGCCTATTTATTCTCATCTGACTTACGATATTGTTCCTGATAAGTTCGATATTGTCGATCAACCGGATATTTTAATTTTAGAAGGACTAAACGTTCTCCAAACAGGTTCAAATAAAGCCAATCAAACCTTCGTATCTGATTTTGTGGACTTTTCTATTTATGTTGATGCTGACGAGAATTTGCTTAAAGAATGGTACATCAAACGATTCTTAAAATTCCGTCAAAGTGCTTTCACCAATCCGGATTCCTATTTTAAACATTACGCTAATCTCTCTGAGCAAGAAGCCATTGAAACAGCCAGTAACATTTGGGATAACATTAACGGATTGAATTTAAAACAAAACATTCTGCCGACTCGTGAGCGCGCCAATCTCATTCTTAGAAAAGGTGAAAATCACGAAGTTGAATTAGTGAAATTAAGAAAATAAAAAAGAGCGGTCAATTTAACCGCTCTTTTTCTCACTACCTTACGACATTCTTCCATTCTCAATGCCAATCACCTGATCGCAAATAGCCATAGTCGATTGGCGATGACTCACGAGAATAATCAATTTTTCTGCTTTCACGTTCAACAATGATTTCAAAATCATTGCTTCGTTTAAGCTATCCAAATTACTAGTCGGTTCATCGAGTAAAATAATCGGTGCGTTGTGTAGAAATGCACGAGCAATACCGATACGTTGTTTTTCACCATCAGAGAGATTGCCTCCCAATTCCGTCATTTTCGTTTGATAACCTTCCGGTAAACTTAAAATGAAATCATGAATTGACGCTTTCTTCGCGGCTTCCATAATTTCTTCTAATGTTGCATTACGGCGTGCAAGGCGAATATTTTCCTCTATGGTTTCGTTGAAAATGTAGGTTTGCTGAGTAATGTACGCCATATTGTTACGTAAGCTACGGGTGTTGATATTTGGCAAAGTTTCACCGTTAATTTTAATGCTGCCTGATTTCGGATCGTAAAAACGCATCAGCAATTTTAACAAGGTACTTTTACCACTGCCGCTTCTGCCGTGAATCCCTAAGATTTCACCTTTTTTCACAGATAAGCTGACATCCGATAAAATTTGTTCTTCGCCGTAAGCAAAGTTGACGCTCTCTACATCAATGCGAGAAACGTCCTTCAAATCGACCGCACTTTCTACGTCTTTTAATTCGGGTTCTTCTGCTAGCAAGCTCAATACTCGCTCACCTGAAGCCAAGGTTTGTAACAAGTTACTTGAAAGGTTGCTTAACGCAATAACTGGGCCATAGCTCGACATCAATAAAATCACGCCAATTAAAAAGGTAGAGAAATCAATCTTATCTAGGCTAAACAAAATTAAGCCGGTGAATAACATAATGATGTTAAACGCCGATACCGCCACTTCAGTGTAAACGCGTACTTTCGCTTCTTGGTCTTTAATGCGTTCAAAAGCCGTATCAATTTTTTGACTGCGTTGTTGAATTTCATCTAAACGTTGTTTCGCATAGCCAAAAAGTTGAATTTCTTTCATGCCTCGTACGCTGTCGAGGAAGAAATCATTCATTTCGCCTACTAATTCACGATAGCGTCTGCCATCTTCACGCGCCAATTTGGTGGTAATAATGGGTAGAATCACACCTACCGTTAAATAAGCAGCTAATGCCACAACCACAAACCAGCCTGAAAGATGAGCAAAGACCAACAATAAAATCGCAGAAGTAAAGAACGCAATCATAATCGGTGCAATAGTGTGCGCATAGAACACTTCGAGCAATTCAATATCATTGGTGACTAGTGACACTAATTGCCCCGCTTGTTTATCTTGCAACTTCACAAAAGCCAAGCGACGTAAAGAAGAAAACACTTTATCGCGCAATAATGCCAACAATTTAAAGGCGATATAATGCCCAGACATTTGCTCTAAATAACGCAACGCGCCACGAGCCACCGCCAATACAATAAGTGCGGTCAAAATGCCAGAAAAACTTAAATGGGTGTTAAAGTTAAGAAGATTCACTAACCCCATCGCACCAAGCACCATAATAAAAATAGCGGCAAGGAAACCGAGCGTTCCCATGGTGATAGTAAACGCCATGATATGAGCCAATGGGGTCACTAATTTCAACAAATGCCCCATCACAACAAAACCATTTTTACGCATTTGCCACCTCTCTAATTTGTTCTAAATCTTTTTGTTGTTGGAACATTTCTGCATACGCACCTTGTTTTGCCATGAGGTCTTTATGCGTGCCTTGCTCAATTAATTTGCCTTGTTCAAGCACATTAATGCAGTCGGCATTCACGGCATTCGCCAATCGGTGGGAAATCATCACAATGGTTTTTTGTTGTTTAAATTGCTGAATGAACTGCAAAATAATTTCTTCGCTTTCCACATCAATATTACTGGTCGCCTCGTCAAAAATATAAAGTTCAGCATTGTGTAATAAAGCACGCGCTAAGGCTAAGCGTTGAATTTGACCGCCGGATAAATTCGCGCCACGGCTTAATAGCTGCATATCTAATCCACCATTATCTCGAACGAATTGCGCCAGATTGACTTGCTCTAAACACGCATAAATTTGCTCATCTGTGGCATCAATTTTCGCCATGGTCATATTTTCGCGCAGCGTACCTTTAAACACGTAACTGCTATGGCTCACCAAAGAGACTTTTTCATAAAACGAATGACGATCAATCTCTTGAATTTCTTGGCCGTTGAACAAAATCTTACCTTGTTGCGCTTGATTAAAGCCCATTAGCAATGAAACCAAGGTAGATTTACCACAACCACTTTTACCCACAAATACCGTAAGTTGATTTGGTAAGATGCTTAAATCTAAGCCAACAATCGCAGGTTTTTCTTCACTATAAGAAAAATATAGATTTTGAATATCCACTTGAATAGCATTTTTCGCTGCAAAATCGACCGCTTGTGTTTGAGTTTCAACTGGCGTATCTAACAATGTGAATATCTTATCTGATGCCGCTTTACCATTCATCGCTACATGGAAGAAAGAACCCAATAAACGAAGCGGAATAAAGAATTCAGAAGAAAGTAGAATAAATAAAATGACGCCTAATACGGTTAATTGATCGGCTTGGAATTGCAACAACGCCGTTAAAATCCCGATTGCTGCCCCACCGTAAGCAAGTAAATCCATCAGCGATACCGAGTTAAGCTGCATGGTAAGCACTTTCATGGTAATTTTGCGGAAATGTTCTGCTTCCTCATCCATTGCTTTCGCTTTATAAGCATCATCTTGGTAGATTTTCAGCGTGATTAAACCTTGTAGGTTATCCAAGAAACTGCTGCCTAATCCCACATAAATGGACCAATATTTTGCCAGGAGTTTTTTCGCAATTTTATTCACCGCAATAATCGACATCGGGATCAACGGCACGCAAATCAACAAAATTACCGCTGTTTTAAAACTGAAAAAGATCAGGAAAGCAAAGAGTGTGAGCGGAGCAAGCAAGCTATAAAAAAGCTGAGGCAAATAACGCCCAAAGTAGATTTCAAGCTGCTCCACACCTTCTGAAGCCACTTGGATAATATTTGACGTAGATTGTTGATTCACTTGGTTAAGTGGCATTGAGGCTAATTTGCGATAGATGAGGCTACGCAGTTCATGTTTTACTTTCGTACTCGCAAAATAAGAAGACTGCACCGATTTTTTACCCGCAAAGGCACGCAACGCCAAAGCAGCAATTAAAACGATGCCCAAAATGACCGCACTTAGTGGACCCAATTCATTAAAATAAGCCGCCTGTAAAATATAAGAAAACACGACGGCACTAATAATCCCACCAATTAACGCCACCCAGTTCCATAACACCGTGATACCAATCCATTTTTTACTGTCGGCCACCGTGTTAATTAGGCGTTTATCTATCATCATAATGATTGCTCCTAAAAACAAAAAAGAAGTACGCACATTACTATGCGTACTTTGCTACCAATCTAACAACAAAAAACGAGTCTATTTCGTATCATTGTCCTTAAACGATAAAAATCGTGAAAATTATAGTAAAGAATACACACAAATAATAGATCTAATTGAAAATTATTTCTATTTCTAAATAAAATAAAAAAATACCGCACTCGGTTTTCCTAAGTGCGGTCATTCTCAGTGATATTTTTGAATATTAGACTAAACGTCTAAGTTTGCTCGCAACGCATTCATTTCGATGAATTCACGACGAGGCTCAACTTCATCCCCCATTAATGTGGTGAAGAGTTGGTCTGCAGCAACAGCATCTTTAATTGATACTTTTAACATACGACGAGCATTTGGATCCATGGTGGTTTCCCAAAGTTGCTCAGCGTTCATTTCACCTAACCCTTTATAACGTTGGATTTCTAAACCTCGGCGAGATTCTTTCATCAACCATTCAACAGCTTGTTCAAATGATTGAACTGGTTGAGTTTTTTCACCACGAGTGACATACGCCCCCTCTTCGAGCAAGCCATTGACTTGCTGGCCGAATGTCGAGATCTTCGCAAATTCATTGCCTGTCACAAAATCAAAGTTAATGAAGTAATCTGTATCAATACCATGTTTACGAACGGTAATGACGGCTTCATATACTTGGCGTTCGCTGTTAAATTGGGTTCTTGCTGAATATAAATGGGCTTCCGTTTCTTTTTCGGTTAAGTACGCAACAAAAGCATTCGCCCAATTTTCGACCGCACTTTCATTACGCATTAACTCAACGGTTAATTGTGGTTGGTAAACCAAGCCTTGTAACAATGGCTCTGGATAGTAACGACTTAAACGAGTAATTAATTTCTGAACATTGTTATATTCGCCTACTAATTTCTCAAACACTAAATCATTCATTGCTGGCGCATTAGCACTAATATGTAACGCTGCACCATCTAACGCAAGCATTAACTCATATTGCACCATTTCGTCGTTATCTTTGATATAACGCTCTTGTTTACCTTTTTTCACTTTATAAAGTGGCGGCTGAGCGATATACACGTAACCACGTTCAATTAATTCCGGCATTTGACGATAGAAGAAGGTCAACAATAAAGTACGAATATGTGAACCGTCCACGTCCGCATCAGTCATGATAATGATGTGATGATAACGTAATTTATCCGGATTATATTCATCACGGCCAATACCACAGCCTAACGCCGTAATTAATGTCCCCACTTCTTGAGAAGAAAGCATTTTGTCAAAACGTGCTTTTTCAACGTTAAGAATCTTCCCTTTTAACGGTAAAATTGCTTGAGTTTTACGATCACGACCTGATTTAGCCGAACCACCCGCAGAATCCCCCTCCACGAGGTAAAGTTCTGAAAGAGCTGGATCTTTTTCTTGGCAGTCAGCTAATTTACCCGGAAGACCAGCAATATCTAATGCGCCTTTGCGACGGGTCATTTCACGTGCTTTACGTGCAGCTTCACGTGCACGTGCAGCCGTAATAATTTGATTTACAATGATTTTTGCATCAGCTGGATTTTCTAATAGATATTCCTGCATGCGCTCATTCATGGCAGATTCAACCGCACTTTTCACTTCAGAAGACACTAATTTGTCTTTTGTTTGCGAAGAGAATTTAGGATCGGGCACTTTCACCGAAATAATCGCCACCAAACCTTCACGCGCATCGTCACCTGAAGTACTCACTTTCTCTTTTTTCAGTAACCCTTCGCTTTCCATATAGTTATTTAAGCTACGAGTTAATGCACCACGGAAACCGGCCAAGTGTGTACCACCATCACGCTGTGGAATGTTATTGGTAAAGCAATAAACGTTTTCGTTTACGCCATCATTCCATTGCAATGCAACTTCCACGCCAATACCGTCTTTTTCAGCTGAAAAATAGAATGGTTTTGGGTGAATTGGATTTTTATTTTTATTTAAATATTCAACGAATGCTTGAATACCACCTTCATAATGGAAGTGATCTTCTGTGCCATCACGTTTATCGATTAAACGAATCGATACACCAGAGTTTAAGAATGAAAGCTCACGTAAACGTTTTGCTAAAATTTTGTAATCGAAAGTTGTAATTGCAAAGATTTCTGGACTTGGCCAGAAACGCACCGTTGTACCCGTCGCTTGCGTTTCACCGATAATAGTTAAAGGCCCTTGAGGCTCACCTAAGTGATAGAATTGCTCGTACACATGACCTTGGCGACGAATGGTTAATTGCAATTTATCAGAAAGTGCATTTACTACCGAAACACCCACGCCGTGCAAACCACCTGATACTTTATAAGAGTTATCATCGAATTTACCGCCCGCGTGAAGCACTGTCATGATTACTTCTGCTGCAGAAACACCTTCTTCCGGATGAATATCTACCGGGATACCACGACCGTCATCTTGCACGGAAACAGAATTATCATCATGAATAGTGACGATAATATCGGAACAATAGCCAGCAAGCGCCTCATCGATCGCGTTATCCACCACCTCAAACACCATATGGTGTAGGCCTGTTCCATCATCGGTATCCCCAATATACATGCCCGGACGTTTCCGAACCGCATCAAGCCCTTTTAAGACTTTAATACTTGATGCACCATAAGCATTTTCTGTAACCGGTGTTTCTGACATAGTTTTTCTCTATTTTGTAATGAAAATTGTGCGGAATTATAGCAAAAAACTGACTATTTTGCGAAATAAAAGTGCGGTCAAAATTTTCGTTATTTTTTATTTACTATTTGACATCTCTATTTTTCCCCTTATATTGACCACCTCATTTTTTGTATAGAAATGAGTTTTGTTGTATTAAAAATTTAAGGATCATTAAATGATTTCATTCCTAAAATCTAATCCGGGTACGCCTGTTCCTGATGCGGAAATTAGAGAACGTTATAATCGCTTAAGATGGCATGCATTATTTGGCATCTTTATCGGTTATGCGGCATTCTATATTTTACGTAATAACTTCCTTCTTTCGTCTCCTGAATTAATTAGCGATTTTGGTTTCACCAAAAAAGATATCGGTTTTATTTCCGGTACCATGTTAATTATTTATGGTTTAAGTAAAGGTTTCATGTCTGCAATCGCAGATAAATCAAATCCGAAACACTTTATGATTTTCGGCTTAATGATGTCGGCAGCAGTAAACTTAATGATGGGCTTTAGCGCATCATTCTGGGCATTCTTATTCCTTTGTATACTTAATGGTATCTTCCAAGGAATGGGTGCAGGTCCAGCTTATATCGTATTAGCAAGCTGGTTCCCACGTAAATCTCGTGGTGTAACAACCGCTATCTTCAATATCTCTCACAACGTAGGTGGTGGTTTAGTTGCACCAATTGCGGGGGCAAGTATCGCTTGGTTAGGTCAAGAGCACTGGCAAGCTGCACACTTTGTTGTGCCTGTAGCAATTGCTACTATCGTTGCTATTATTTTCTACATCTTCGGTGCAGGTCGTACTTACAATGAAGGCTTACCACCAGTTGGAAAAATTCTTGAAAGTGAAAATGAAGAATTAGTTGTCACAAAAGAAGAAAACGTCAACTTAACCACATGGGAAATTTTCCGTGATTACATTATGAAAGATATTAATGTATGGTTTGTTTCTTTCATTGACGTATTCACTTACATGATCCGTTTTGGTGTATTAACCTGGCTACCACTTTATTTATTAGAAACTAAAGGTTTCACTAAAGCTCAAATGGGTACAGCATTTGCTATCTTTGAATGGGCAGCAATTCCTTCTACGCTATTAGCAGGTTGGTTAACTGATACTTATTTCAAAGGTCGCCGTATGCCACTTGCTATCATCACCTTATTCGGTGTGGGTGCAGCAATGTTTGTTTACTGGGGCGGTAGTGACTTAATAACTGTAACCATCGGTGCAGGTATTATTGGATGCTTAATTTATGTTCCAATGTTCTTATCTTCACTTCAAACTATCGAGCTAGTTCCTTCTTTCGCAGCAGGTTCAGCAACGGGTTTACGTGGTTTATTAAGTTACATTTTAGGTAGTTTCTCTGGTACTGCATTATTTGGTATTTTGGCTGATAAATTCGGTTGGGATGCAGGTTTCTACCTATTATTATTCGCTGTAGCAGGCTGTATTTTCTGTTGCTATATGACACATTTAGGTGTGTTACGTTTAGAGCGTAAAAAAGCACAGGCAGCAAACAACGCATAAAAACTCATAAGATAAAAAAAGACGAGTTTATTATTTAAACTCGTCTTTTTTATTACATTAACACTTATTTCCAAATATGGTTATTTAACCCGAGTTCTTTCACCATATCTGTAAAGCCTTTGATACTCGAAATATAATCACGAATTGTATTGTCTTCTAACAATGACTTTTCAAAGGACGGTTCAAAACTATTCTTTCCTAAATTAAGTGCAATTATCACTTCTCGGTTACGAAGCACCATCGAAACAGGGCAATTAAATTTCTCTTTCAATCCACAAAAACGTTCCATTAACTTAGGCGATAAAGCATATCTGGCTAAGATTTGATCTTCAGTAAACACATCAAAATAGCGATTAAAAGACGGATTATCCATCAATGCAATGTCACCTTCTTTTCTTAAACCTGCTTCTTTCTTATCACAAACATAAACCCAATGAGCCAGCTCTTTAGGGAAAGTGGCTTTAAATAAAATACCTTGAAAATTCTGAGCACCTAATGCTTTAACGGATTTCTCTTTCAACGACATGTTAAATGCTGAAAAATCACAGATTTCAACTTCAGTTTGATTAAACTCACCAAAGATTAAATCCTCACTACGGAAGGTCGCGGGACCACTATCATAAACGGAGAGGAAATCACTAATATTCAGTCCTCTATCTGCGCTAAAGTGGAAACCAAATTCCTGGACAATCGTATTAATCACGCGAGTTTTAAATTCTGCGATAAAACGCTTATATTTAAAAAATAAATGACGAAAAGAATAAATGAGCACACCAAGGATTAAAGCTGTACTTAATAGATACCCATTCCCTATCGTTCCAATGAGGAAAAATAACCCAACGCATAGCATAATGATCCATTTATTGATGAGCGATTTTATGGCTAAACGTTCCTCATCTAACTTTTCCAATCCAAGAAAACGAATCCCTTCAATCTCTTTTGGTGTATTCATGGTTTTTCCACTTATTGTTTAAATAAATTACCCACATTAGGCACTTCAGCTTCATTCTGAGGAATATCAAAAAATGTTCCTTTCTGGAAATTAAACAAGTTTGCAATTAAATTTGACGGGAACATTTCCACAGCATTGTTATACTCTTCAACTGCTGAATTATAAGTACGTCTTGCTGCAGAAATTTGCTCTTCCACGTCACTAAGTGTGGTCTGAATTTGCAAAAGATTTTGATTGGCTTTGAGATCCGGATAATTTTCTAGACGAACCTGTAAATTACGCAACAAACCCGAAATCTCATTATTGAGTTGGAATTTCTCGCTTGTAGAATGGGCTGATTTAGCACTTTCACGTAACGTCACAATACGCTCAAGCAGGCTACGCTCATGCGACATATATTCCTTAGCGGTGGCGACAAGGTTTGGCAATAAATCATAACGACGTTTCAACTGAACATCCACACTGGCTTCAACACTACTCACCTGATTACGTTTTCTAATCAGTTTGTTATACATTGAAATAGTGAAAGCTAAACCGAGAAGGACAATACCTACAACTATATTCATCATTATTTCTCCATAGAAGATTTTCCCTACTCAGTATAGGGAAAAGCACAATAAAATCTATTCACTTAGACAATATTTTGTTGATAAAAATCAATAAAACCAAGAATTTAGTTTTATCCACTTCCCCCATTCATATCACCCAGAAGTGCGGTCAATATTCACGAAGTTTTTCAGAGCCCAAATCCTTACTTTATTATTATGATTTAGTGTACAAAAAATGGACTCCAAGTGAATACCGCCCAAATAAATAACAATCATTCTCAATAACCAAGTAAAAACAATCACTTACCCACTTATTTTGTAAGGAAAATAAGGGTATTTTTGATTACGATCAAATAAATCTCCTGCATCAAGGCATATCATAGTTAAATTAACCATACAAGTAACGTGCCAATTGGAGTGATTATATGCAACGAAGTGATGGATTATTTTCTGCTTTAGCAGAAGTTTCCCGTCGGGATTTTATGAAGTTATGTACCGCGCTTGCGGCGACTATGGGGTTAAGTTCAAAAGCGGGGGCAGAAATGACCGCTGCTTTAACCGAACCTAAACGTCCACCAGTATTATGGATTGGTGCGCAAGAATGTACGGGTTGTACTGAATCCTTGCTACGCGCGACCCACCCAACAGTAGAAAACTTGGTATTGGAAATGATTTCCTTAGAATACCACGAAACCCTTTCTGCAGCCTTCGGGGAACAAGCTGAAGATAACAAACACAATGCAATTAAACAGTATTATGGAAAATATGTTTTAGTCGTAGATGGATCTATTCCGGTGAAAGACGGCGGCGTCTATTGTATGGTAGCAGGTAAACCGATTGTAGAACACATCCAAGAAGCTGCTAAAGGGGCTGCGGCGATTATTGCGATCGGTTCTTGTGCGGCATGGGGTGGCGTACCTTCTAGTGGTGGCAACCCAACTGGCGCAAGCAGCTTATCTGAAGTCTTACCAAAAGGCACGCCAGTGATCAATATTCCTGGCTGTCCACCAAATCCACACAACTTCCTTGCAACTGTCGCTTATATTCTTACTTATAAGAAACTACCTGCAATGGACAAATTAAATCGTCCATTATTCGCTTACGATCGTTTAATTCACGAAAACTGCTATCGTCGTCCTCACTTTGATGCAGGACGTTTTGCCA
Source organism: Parahaemophilus parainfluenzae (assembly GCA_959020685.1). Lineage (GTDB taxonomy): Bacteria > Pseudomonadota > Gammaproteobacteria > Enterobacterales > Pasteurellaceae > Haemophilus_D > Haemophilus_D parainfluenzae_T. The sequence continues at coordinate 12,024 of CAUETL010000021.1, forward strand.
AAGAATACGGTGATTACGGTCACCGCCACGGTTGGTGTTTATATCATCTTGGTTGTAAAGGGCCAGAAACTTACGGTAACTGCTCTACCTTAGAATTCTGTGATGTCGGTGGTAATAACTGGCCGGTTGGTATCGGGCACCCTTGCTATGGTTGTAACGAAAAAGGTGTCGGCTTTACCAAAGGTATTTTCCAATTAGCGGGAGTAGAAAACCCTACACCACGCGTTGAAAAACCAGATGTTAATAACACCGAAGGTTCAGGTGCAACCATGACGGCTATTGGTTTATTAGGCGGTGCAGCTGCAATCCTAGCAGGCGTGAGTGTTGTGACCTTACGCGAATTAAGCGCTCAACATAAAGCCCGTTCTGAAGCTAAAGCTGCAGAGAAGGAAGAACATACAGGTAAATAATAATGGATAGACGAAAATTTCTAAAAGCGGGTATGCTTGGCGGAATCGCATCTACTTTGCCTGTGTCAAATGTTCAGGCATCGGAAGCGGTTGAGCCCATTCCCGGCGCACTAGGAATGCTTTACGACTCTACCCTTTGTGTAGGTTGTCAAGCATGCGTGGCTGAATGTCAAAACGTGAACCACACACCCGTGAATCCAAAAGGTGATCAAACTTGGTCAAATAACGACAAACTCACGCCATTTACTCGTAACGTGATTCAAGTATGGAGCGATGGTGACGGCACAAACAAAGACAAAACAGAAAATGGCTATGCTTACGTGAAAAAACAATGTATGCATTGCGTTGACCCTAACTGCGTTGCCGTTTGCCCTGTTCAAGCACTCACCAAAGATCCAAAAACGGGTATCGTGAAATATGATCCCGATATTTGTACTGGTTGCCGTTATTGTATGGTAGGTTGTCCATTTGATGTACCAAAATACGATTACGACAATCCATTCGGTGAAATCAGCAAATGTGAACTCTGTAACCAAAAAGGCGTTGAACGCTTAGACAAAGGTGAATTACCTGGTTGCTGTCATGTTTGTCCGACTGGTGCGATTATTTTTGGTACACGTGAAGAATTATTGGCAGAAGCGAAACGTCGTTTAAGCTTATTACGTGGCACCGAATATGATTACCCACGTCAAAGTGTCAATAGCACAGATAAATACCGTGCTACCGTACCTGCATATCAATATCATATCTACGGTGAAAAAGAAGGCGGTGGTACACAGGTACTCGCCTTAAGTGGTGTGCCTTTTACTAACCTTGGTTTACCAGACTTAGATGAAGTCGCGACAGGTTCTCGTGCGGCGCATTTACAACACTTCTTGTATCGCGGTTTAGCATTGCCATTAGTCGCACTTGCCGGTTTAACCTTTATGACTTACAAAAATATGCATGGCGATAAAATCGCTGAGCGTATTGCAGCACAAAAAGAAGCCATGCGTCAGGCACGCAAGGAAATCGAAGAAGCGGAGGATGAGCATCATGAGTAATCCACGTCCGGTAGGCGGTCGCCTTGTTTCTGCCGCAATTCTCTTTTTTGCACCACTTGCCGTGCTTTGCGTTTTATTAATTTTAAAACGTTTGGTTTTCGGTATTGGTTCTGTGACCGCACTTAATGGCGGTTATCCTTGGGGTTTATGGATTGCCTTTGACTTACTTGTCGGTACAGGATTTGCCTGTGGCGGTTGGGCTCTTGCTTGGACCGTATATATTTTCAATAAAGGGAAATATCACGCCCTTGTTCGCCCAGCATTGCTTGCAAGTTTATTCGGCTATTCCCTTGGTGGTTTATCTATCACTATTGATATGGGACGTTATTGGCATTTACCGTATTTCTACATTCCAGGGCAGTTCAACACGAACTCTGTTCTATTTGAAACAGCATTTTGTATGACGGTGTATATCATCGTGGTGACCCTAGAGTTCGCCCCTGTATGGCTTGGTTTCTTCGGCTTGAAAAAATGGTTTAATAAACTAAATAAAATCATGTTTTTCATTATTGCCTTGGGTGCCTTGTTACCAATGATGCACCAATCTTCAATGGGTTCCTTGATGATTGTAGCTGGTCACAAAGTCCATCCGGTATGGCAAAGCTATGAAGCGCTACCAATTCTCTCCTTGCTGACAGCTTTCATTATGGGCTTCTCTATTGTAATTTTTGAGGGTTCTTTAGTTAAAGCGGGTCTTGCAGGAAAAACACCAGATGAACGTCATTTATTTACTCAATTGGCACGCGTTACCGCAGGATTAATTTTCTGTTTCTTAGCAGTGCGTTTTGGTGAGTTGATTTATCACGACAAACTGCAAATGGTTGTCGGTTTCGATAAATTAACTAAATTTGAAGCATGGATGTTCTGGATGGAAGTCTGGTTGATGGTATTACCATTACTAACCCTCTTCCTTGGGGAGAAAAAATCAGATTCCCGTTGGTTATTTATTTCGGCATTAAGCATGTTACTCGGTGCAGCATTATGGCGTATGAACTACTCGCTTATCATGTATAATCCGGGCAACGGCTATCAATATTTTCCATCTGCGGAAGAATTGCTTATTTCAATCGGTTTCGTATCTATTGAAGTATGTGCCTATATTTTAATCATTCGTTTATTCCCTGTATTACCGGTATTTAAAGAAAAACATACCGAAGACTCAGAAAAAATTATTGCCGAAAAAGCGGCATTCAGCAAAAAAGTTAGCGGAGCAGAATAATGTCAGAAAAAAAACGTATCTCAATTGACCCAATTACCCGTATTGAGGGTCATTTACGTATTGATTGCGAAATTGAAAACGGCGTCGTCACCAATGCTTGGTCATCCGGTACCATGTGGCGCGGTATGGAAAATATCGTAAAAGGTGCCGACCCACGTGATGCATGGATGATTATGCAACGTATTTGTGGCGTATGTACCACTGTACACGCGATTATCAGCGTGCGTGCCGTAGAAGATGCGATTGGTGCTAAAGTACCCGTCAATGCACAGTACATTCGTAACATGATTCTTGCTGCACACAGTATTCACGACCATATCGTGCATTTCTATCAACTCTCTGCGATGGACTGGGTGGATATCACCGCTGCACTAAAAGCTGATCCTGAAAAAGCGGCAGATATGCTAAAAGGTGTCTCTACATGGTCATTAAACAGTGCTAACGAATTCCGCAACGTACAGAAAAAAATCCAAGCATTAGTGGATAGCGGACAACTTGGTATTTTCGCTAACGGTTACTTCGGTCATGCTGCAATGAAACTTCCACCAGAAGTCAACCTCATTGCCGTCGCGCACTATTTGCAAGCTCTTGAATGTCAACGTGATGCTAACCGCGTAGTGGCATTACTCGGTAGTAAAACACCACATATTCAAAACTTGGCGATTGGTGGCGTAGCAAACCCAATTAACTTAGATTCCCAAGCGGTACTAAACCAAGAACGTCTCATGTTCGTGAAAGCTTGTATCGACCGCTTAACTGACTTCATCAACCAAGTGTATAAAGTAGATGCGGCAGTATTTGCGGCTTACTATCCTGAATGGTTAAGCTTAGGTAAAACATCAGGCAACTACTTATCTGTACCTGAATACCCAATTGATGCAGATAACTCTAAATTCATGTTGAAAGGTGGTTATATCGAAAACGGCGATTTATCAACTTTCCGTGCAATCGACCAACAAAAAGATGAGTTCGTTGTAAAAGGCATTAAAGAGAGTGGTAAACACGCTTGGTACGAAGATGATGCGCCATTAGAACCTTGGGCGGGCTTAACTCGTCCAAAATACACAGGCTGGCAAGATGATGGCAAATACTCTTGGGTAAAAGCGCCAACCTTCTACGGTAAAGTCGTTGAAGTGGGTCCTCTTGCCTACTTAATGTGTGGTTTGGCTGCGAATGACACGCCAACTGTCAACCACTTCAATGAATTAAAAGGCATTTATGAAAAATTGACTGGTAACACGTTAACCACCGATCAATTACATTCTACCCTTGGACGTATTATCGGTCGTACCGTACATTGCTGTGCGATCAACGACATTTTAAGCGCTCAATGGCAAATGCTCATTGATAATATCTCTAAAGGTGATATGACGGCGTATATCAAAACAGATATCCCTGCAAGCGGTGAGTTCCGTGGTGTTGGCTTTGGTGAAGTACCACGTGGTATGCTTTCTCACTGGGTTGTCATCAAAGATGGCCGCATTGAAAACTATCAAGCCGTTGTGCCATCTACATGGAATGCGGGGCCGCGTAATGAACAAGACCAAATGGGCCCTTATGAGCTTTCCATTATTGGTACACCGGTGGCAGATCCAACTAAACCATTGGAAGTGGTCAGAACCATTCACTCTTTCGACCCTTGTATGTCTTGTGCCGTGCACGTAGTTAATACCGAAAATGGTGAAGTGACTGAAGTGAAGGTGTTGTAATGAAGCCGTTAATTCTTGGCGTTGGCAATATTTTGTTAAGCGATGAAGGTGTCGGTGTGCGCGTGGTGCAGGAGCTTGAAAAACGCCCTGAAATTCAACCGCACTTTGACATTATCGATGGTGGTACTTGTGGCATGGAATTACTGGATGCGATGGCAAACCGCGAGCATTTGATTATTGTCGATGCCGTGCTTGCTAACAAACAGCCAGGTGAGATTGTCGTGTTACATGATGAGCAAGTACCCACTTTTTTCTCTCGCAAAATTTCGCCACACCAACTCGGCATTTGTGATGTACTTTCTGCAATGAAATTAACGGACGAATTTCCCAAACACCTTTGTCTCATCGGCATCCAACCAGAATCACTAGAATCTGGAATTGGTTTAACGGAAACGATAAAAAACGTGTTGCCAAAGGTTTTTGAAACGTTAAATCAAGTCATTAAGGAATACGACTTAACGCCCGCTATTTAGAATATCAAGGAATTTAATAGCTAATCACTCATAGCACGCATCTTTTGATGCGTGCTTTAATTTGATTAAGTTTTATGTGAAAAATAAACCATGTATCGACACGAAAAAACACCTGAAAACTCTACCGCACTTTTAACCTCTGTTACTGGCTTTGAAGAAAACCCAACGGAGATTTTCCTTGCCGAAATGCAAAACATTGTACCTGAAATGCAAGATCTTCCTTTTTATCACAAAGGCATCGAGTGTTTCTGCCCTAAATTTGTTTTATTCGAAGACCAATGGATCGGCACAGTATTAACGCCATGGATGATGAGTGTGGTGATTCTACCTGGGCCTCAACAACAATGGGAACCACGTGAATTAGGCGATAAACTCACTGTACAACTGCCTTACAAAGCACTTACTTTCACCGTTAGTAGTCTTGAAAATGTACCGCAATATTTAAGTTGTTCCTTGCATTCACCGCTCGATCCGAATCTGACTAACGAGCAAGCAGTTCAACT
>CAUETL010000022.1:0-17285 GCA_959020685.1 Parahaemophilus parainfluenzae
TCTTCTGCACCGTTATCACAAAATAACTGACCTAATTCTTTTTCGTGATAAGGAATGCCGTACTCAGCGACTAAAGCAATAAAATCCCATTGTGTATAACGTTTTAAGGCAGATTTGACGAAATGCTTATTTTGACTGATATAACGGTCTGGACTGATTTCCATATTGGTGAAATTACAGAATCCACCACCAGACATTAAAATTTTTCGGCCAATTTTTTTACCATTATCAAAAATGGTAGCTTGTTTGCCCAGTTTGCCTAACTGTGCGGCACAAAATAAGCCGGCAGCACCGGCTCCAATGATGATATTTTCTGAATAATGAGACATATCTTATTGTGAGGTTTGTCCTTTTTCAAAATAGTCTATCATTTTGATTCGTTGGATAACAGTACGACGATCCACGGCTGCATTACCTGAATCTAATAATTGCTGCCAATAAGCTTTGGCTTTTTCAGCTTCATGATTTTTAAAAGCTTCAGTCGCCAATAATGTGATTACCGAGATTTCATGTTTATCTTGTTTTAACGCCTCATCCATTATTTGCTGGATTTGTGGTGTGATATTTTGACCTGCTTGATAATAAAGTGCGGTCGCTTTTAAGCCTAAAATAGCGGGTGTTGTGCCTGAAATTTTTTCTGCATTGCTATAGGCGATGAGCGCATGATCAAATTCATCATTTTGCATATAGGCATCACCAAGCTGAGCCCAAAGCTCAGGGTTATTCACATCTTCTCGAATTTTATTTTGAATTTTGAGCACCATATCTTCTTTTTGATGCACCATTGATGTATCGGCTTTTTTATTGGCAAGCTCAACCATCTCTTTTTCGCCTTGTTGAACACGCTCAAAACGATCAAGGGAGAAGTAATAACTTAAAGGAAGAATCAATAAGATTGCAAAGACCCAAATAGCGGATTTGGTTTCAAATTTGACCGCACTTTTTTCTTCTTTAGGCGCTGTATGAGGTTGATTTTCAAGTGGTTTAGGGGCGTCTTCTGATTTTTTAGTGGAAAATAAAATCAATGCAAAAGCACCAATTAATAGCAAAATAGGCAATAGCCAGAGGAGTGCGGTATTCCATTGGAAAGGGGGCTTATAGTTCACGAAATTACCAAAACGTGCTGTCATCGTGTCGATAATTTGCTGATTCGTTTTTCCTTCATCTACCATTTTATAGACTTCAATACGTAAGTCATAAGCAATCGGCGAATTGGACTCAACTAAATTCTGATTCTGACATTGTGGGCAACGTAAAGATTTTGCCAGTTCAACAGCTCGAGTACGATCGGCTTGGTTTTTAAACGCATAGGTATCCACCATTTCTGCGTGAGCAAAAAGGGCGAAAGTCAGTAAAAGTGCGGTCAGAAATCGGGTTAATTTTTTCATTTTACTTTTTTGTTAATTCATCAAGTTTTGGTTTGATTTCGGTAAGCCACGTTTCACGATCCATATAGCCAGAATGACGATAACGGATCATGCCGTGTTCATCGACAATATAGGTCTCTGGTGCACCATCTACACCTAATTGCATCGCAAATTCACCACGGCTATCGTCAATAGTGAGTATAAATGGATTGCCCATGCGTTCTAGCATCGCAATGCCGTTTTGAGGTTTATCACGATAGTCAATGCCAACTATTGGCACTTCTTTTGAAATTTCCATCAAAAGAGGGTGTTCTTGTTGGCAATAGCCACACCAACTTCCCCACACGTTAAGTAGGAATGGTTGCTTTGGAAAATCTCTTGGGCTGACAATTTGACTCGGTTCAAGCAAATTCGCTTGATAGAATTCCGGCACAGGCTTATCAATGAGTGCTGAGGCAATTTGTTTTGGATCTTTGTGTAAGCCAGCAAAAAGCAGTAAGCAAATACTCAATAACAAAATCAGCGGTAAAAACAAAATAAACTTTTTATTCATCACGTTTTCTCTTCAAATTGATGGCTGAACATAATGCGCCAAGTGCCATTAAAATGCCCCCGAGCCATAACCAGCGAATAAGCGGTTTGTAATGCAAGCGGAATGTGAATTCACCTTTGCCTAAATTATCGCCCATAACAATGTATAAATCGCCCCAAAAGCCTGCATCTAACCCCACTTCACTCATGGTCATGGTGCGAACATCATAATAACGGCGTTCCGGTACAATTTCAGCGTAAGGTTTGCCTTGTTCTGACACGCTAAAGAAAGCGACTTCGGCGGTAAAGTTTGGCCCAATTTCATTGGAAAAACGATCGTAGTGAAATTCAAATTGACCTAATTGTTGGCTTTGTTGTGGCGCGAGTCGTACACCTAACTCACTGCCAAAGTAACTACTCATCACGGCACCCATTGTGGCAATAGCTACGCCGCAGTGTGCAAGAATCATCCCGAAATAGGCAAGTCTTACTTTTGCCCAATTTTGCCATAAGGTGACGAATAATACCCAAATAGCAAGGGTGAGTAATACATAAGCAAAGAAATGGAAACGTAATGCGCTATCATTTTGCAGCGCATTCCAAATCATGCCATAAGCCATCACTGCAGCGGGAATAAGTAATAACAGACGTTTGAAAAAGCGTTTTTTGTCTGATTTAAACCAGTTTAAGCAAAGTGTAGCCGCCATCGCAAAAAGCACTAAAGTGAGTAATGGCAAGAAAATGCTATTAAAGTAAGGCGCCCCCACAGAAATACTTCCCCAATTCATGGCTTGGAATAGCATTGGATAGAAAGTGCCTAAGAATGTGCTGACGGTGGCCACGGTCAATACGATGTTTAAACCTAAAATCGCCCCAGTTTTAGAAATGAGTGGAAATTTGACCGCACTTTCGTTGGTATTTGTGCGTAGCGCAAATAAACTGAGCGAGCCGACAGTCAGTAAGAAGAAAATGAGTAATAGCACATAACCACGGGAGCTATCTAAAGCAAAGGCGTGCACGGAGGTTAATGCGCCTGAACGGACAATAAATGTGCCTAATACACTGAATGCAAAAGCGAGTAGGGAAAAGAGTGTTGTCCAGTAGCTAAACATGCCTTGCTTTTCAGTCACCATCAAACTGTGTAAAAGTGCGAGGCCCAATAACCATGGCATAAGTGAAGCATTTTCTACTGGGTCCCAGAACCACCAGCCGCCCCAACCTAATTCATAATATGCCCACCATGCACCGAGCACGATCCCTAATGTTAAGAATAACCAAGAAACGAGAACCCAAGCTCGCATTGCACGCGCAATTGCTTGTGCAGAACGATTAAAGATTAAGGCTGAAATGGACATGGCAAAGTTAACGGCAAAGCCCACATAACCGACATATAAAAGCGGCGGGTGGAAAATTAAGCCAATATCTTGCAGCATAGGGTTGAGATCTCGCCCTTCCGCAGGGGCAGGGAATGCACGTCCAAATGGATTGGAGTAGAACAAAATGAAAATAGCAAACCCAAGACAAATTAAGCCGAGTAAAGAGAGGGTTTGAGCAGAAAAAGTGCGGTCATTTTTGCGAGAGAAAAAAGCAAAAGCCACTAACCAAAGACTTAATGTGAAAAGCCAAAATAAAATAGAGCCTTCATGTCCGCCCCAAGTGGCGGCGACTTTGAAAAATGTCGGTAATTGGGAATTGGAATGTGCTGCGACGTATTCCAAGGTGAAATCATCGGTCGCAAAAGAGTAGGCGAGAATACCGATGGAAACGCTTGTAAAAATACCGAAGCAATAACTTAACCCCCAAGCTGTATTGGTGAGAGTAGGTTTATTTCGCCAAATACCAATTTGCGGCACGATGGAAAGTAAGAGCGCCGCAGTGGTGGCGAAGAGTAATGAGAGAAATCCGAGTTCGGGAAGCATAGTATTCTTCAGTATTAAAGGTTGTATTTTACAAAATAAGGTTGATTTTAAGCATGAAAAACATACGTAAAATTAACCGCACTTTAGTCTTCTAAATAAACAAAAGGCGTATTGTATACGCCTTTTGATTAAATAAGAAATTTATCCTTACGCAACGGTAAGTTGTCCTGCATACAAGATGAAGTAACGTAAGCAGAGAACCCCGATTAAGTCGAAGATTGACACAAGGATAATAAAGTTCTTGTTGTATTTTAAGCTGTCTTTTGCTGCAAGGTTAGCAAGTAGAGGAATGATGATACCAATTAAGAATACCCCAATCCAGAACACTGCACCCCAGAAGCCGGAAAGTGCATTGTGTAATGCAACCACTTTCTGACCACCACCGAAGTGTAGACCAACAAAGAAACAGATTAATAAACCAAGTTCAGTCACCATAATTGGCACTTCAAATTTGTGAATGAAGTGTGATTCATGGCTATCACCTTTTAATTTACCTGCAATGAGGATAAATAAGAAGGTTGCAGCGATACCTGAAGAGGTACCTGAAGCCAAGAATAACGCTGGTAGAACAGGGTTATTTAACATTGGGTAACTGATCAATGCTGAAAGTAAGAAACCGGTATAAGCCCCTAGCACAGCGGCTAAGATGAAGAGAATAACCTCTACAGGACCAGTTAAACGTTCTAATACATTGATAATTTTACCGACGAAACCAAGTTTTGGCATAAAACGTTGAATGAGCGCCATGATATCTTCTTTAAAGATAACTGCACACCAACATACCAAGAACAGCATATAAACTTGGAATAACATTACCCCCATAGACATTACAGAGTTGAATTGATAGTTAAACATCAATTTCCAGAATGTCCAAGGACGTGCCAAGTGGAAAATTAACAGGGTTAAACCAATTAATGTTGGCACAGAACCTAAAACGGCGGCTGCTCGGATAATCCAGTTTTTGCTAGGATTTTCTAATTTGTGACTACGTTTATAAGCAATCGCTAATTGTACCGCACCGGAAGAAATACCAAGTAAGAACAAATAGATAGCGATTGTTGAATCCCACACCAAATTAGGTGTGTGAAACGGAACAGGATAATCTAATGTCATCTTCTTGGCTCCCCGTGTTGGAATGGAATATGGTAAAGATTTGGTTGAGTACCTAATTCCACTTTAGTGCGATAAACCGGATTTTCTTTCACTTTGCGGGAAACTGCACTGCTTGGATCATTCATATCACCAAAGGTTAATGCTTTGGTTGGACAAGCTTCTACACAAGCAGGTTGTTTGCCTGCTGCTAAGTTTGTATCGCGACAGAAGTTACATTTATCCGCAGTACGGTGTACTGGGTGAATGAAACGTACGCGGTAAGGACAAACTGCAACACAGTATTGGCAACCTACACAAAGATCTTTATGCACATCGACGATACCTGTTTCAGGATCAATAAATGATGCACCGGTTGGACAAACTGCCACACAAGGGGCGTTTGTACAGTGTTGGCAAGATTGACGGAAAAACTCGTATTCTTGATTTGGGAATTCACCGTAAGGTTCACTACGGAGAATTTCCAAACGTGAAACGCCTTCAGGAACGTGATTTGTTTCACGACAAGCATCCATACAAGCGGTACAGCCGATACAAGCTGTTTCGTCGTGTACCATTGCATAGCGTTTCGGTTTATCCGCCTTTTCCTCTTTCGCTAAAGAGGTAACTGATGTCCCCGTCATAAGGATTAATGCCCCCATGCCGGAAACAAAGTTTCGGCGTGAACAAGCTGTCATTATTTATCCTTTTGTTCGGTTGATTGCGTTTGTGATTGTGCGTCTTTTGCCGCTTTGCGTTTTTGTTGTTCGCCGTGGCAATCTACACAAAGTTTCACACGATTTTTCGGTTGAATACCTTTCATCGCATCATCTTTCGGGTGTAATGTGTGGCAGCTTGCACAAGGCAATTTCATTGCGTGAACATCGTGCGCCCAAAGTTTTTCACGAAGTTTTGCAGGTTGGTGACAAGCAAAACAAACTTGGTTTTGTTCTTGCGCGGTATACATTGGTTTTTTATCACCAAAGATATCGCCATCAAAACGCATCACATCTTTTGCACCACGACGGTGATCTTCCGAAATATTACCGTGACAGTTTACACAGTTGATCGGTTTACCCGTGTTAGGGCTTTTTTGACTTAAGTGTGTACCATGGAATTTACCAAAATGTAATTCACCACCAGATTGATCCAAGGTTTGGTTTTTATCAACTTGGTCAAATTTGTGACATTTCGCACAATATTGGTTTGGATCACGTTGGTTATCCAATTGTGGCTCATAAGTGATTTGAGAGGCCGGTGTTTTTGCCATCTCTTCCGCACTTGCAGCCATTGGCATTGCCGCAAGCATTGCAAGCAATGCGAGGGATTTTGCCGATTTGCTGATTAAAGAAGTTAAATTCATTCTGATTACCTCAAATATATGGTTAAAAATGACCGCACTTCGGCACTTTAGTTACAAAGTGCGGTTCTTTTTTTATTGTTTTGTTGCGGTATCTTCAGCTAATTTGCCATTGGCTTTCGCTTCTTTTACCCATTGAGGTACAACAGTTTCTAAGAATTCTTTTTTCGCTTGACGTTCTTTCTCGATATCAATACCCATTACTTTCCATGCTTTATCAGCTGTAGAAATATCTGGTACTTCAACCGGAGTTTTCACGCCGTGTTTAGTTAAGATTGCTGCAAGTTTAGCACGTGCATCTGCTGCTTTGTCGATACCAGAACCTAATACGCGAAGCATTACATCAGGTGCGTGCATGTGACCACCGTGGCTTGCTGCTGCGTAGTCCCAACGCCATTGAGCGTGACGGATATCCATTAAAGCAGGTTCCATTTCTTCTTTAGTTGCACCAGCATCCCATGCCGCTTTCGCTTCAAAGTGAGCACGAACAACTTGATCTTCTAAACGACCCATTACATCTTTCACTTCTTTTTTACGTGAAGCAACGATGTCTTTAAGTTTTTCTTTGCTTTGATCGTGACAGTTTGCACATGTGGTATCAAATGCATCGAATGGGTTTTGGATTTGGTGGTCGGTGTAAACTTTACCGTCTTTACCTTGTACTTTAGGCATGTGACAGTCGATACAAGTTACGCCGTTTTTACCGTGCATACCTAAAGACCAAATTTCAAAGTCAGGGTGTTGAGCTTTTAACATTGGTGCTTTAGAAAGAGAGTGAGTCCAGTCACTGAAACCGATATCATCGTAGTATTTTTCGATGTCATCAACAGTTTGACCGTTATCCCAAGGGAAGGTTACTTGTTTTAAGTCGCCCGCGAAGTAGTATTCAACATGACAGTTTGCACAGATTTCAGCACGTTTTTCAGTGCGAGCAGCTGTGTTAAAGCTTAAGTTAGCTTGTTCTTTACCTTCAGCTTTTGCTTTTGCTTGAAGTGCATTATTTAAGTGATCTAATGCACGAAGAACGTGTGGACGAGCAATACGTAATGCAGGTTTGCCTTCAGCAAAGTCTTTAGAGGTCGTATCGTGACAGTCAGCACAACCGATCGAGTTGACAATTTCTGGTCCACCTTTAGCCCATTTGGCACCAAAGTAACCATCTTCACCCCATTCTGCAATTAAACGAGGAACGTCTGGACCTTTACAAGTCCAACATGCCATTGGTTGAGGGCCATCATTTGCATTTTTGGGCGCACCAGTACGTAAAATATTACGTACATCTTCTACTGCATAAACGTGACCACGAGGTGCGTTATATTCTTTTGCGAAAGAATAGCCCCCCCATAACACGATTAAACGAGGATCTTGTTCATTAGCATAGATGATTTTGTCGCCTTTTTCAGTCGCTTTCCACGAATTGAATTGGCTAGGATATTTCTCAGCAAATTTTTCATTCACTGCTTCGATTTTTAAATTAGGGTTTGGTGCTTCCACAGGTTGTTCAACAGGCTTGTATACCATTTCAGCCATCGCTGAGTTATACACACCTAAAGCTGCGAAAGAAGTGGCCAAAACAAGGCTTTTTCTCAATGCGTTCACGATAATCACTCCATTAGGAAAGAATAAAAAAACAATTTTAAATGCGAACAATTCCTATTAAGCTTTTGAATTCACTCATAAAAATAGCTCAACGCAAGCATAAGATACCAAAAAGCAGTAGTTTTCCTAAGGTTTTTTTTCAAAACTTTGAGGTTGATCAAACTTTAAAATAAAAATACTCATAAAGGGGTATACTGGTGTTGAGAAAGTGGTAAAGGATAATATTCTAAAAGAGGCAAAAGTGCGGTTGATTTTCATCGTGTTTTTTTACTTGTTTGAGAGGGATTAAACCCATGTGATTAGCCCATCCTGAGTACTTTTTTAATGTTCGCTTTTTACGCAAACGTTAAAATGTAAATTTTTTGTAAAAAACAGTGTAAAAAGCAAACATTTCCTTGATCTTATGCTTAGCTCCTATATACTCCAAGGACTTTACTATTTACTTGCTTAGTTTGCATTATTTTAGCTTCGCAACAACTTATTGGCCTATTTGTTTGGGAGAACCTTTTTATGAACAAAGTATTTAAGATTATTTGGAACAAAACGACACAATCTTTCGTCGTCACATCAGAATTAGCGAAAGGAGCAGTAAAAGCCTCTTCAAACTCAGAACAACGTGTAACAAGCGAAACACGTTTATCTTCTCTTTTCAAACTTTCTGCATTTGCACTTTCTTTATCTGCAGTGATGATGCCGGCGCAAGCGAACGTGATTGTGGGGGATGGAAGCAATGCGCCTACAAATGTACATCCTTTTAGTATTGCGGTTGGGAACAGTGCCACATCAGCAAGCGGTGGAAGTACTACCGCTATTGGTTATGGCGTAAATGGTCGTTATGACAATAGTGTGCTGATTGGTGATGGCACAGGAAATTATGGTGGAACAACGGGTAGTCGTAATATTCTCATCGGTCAAAATGCTCAAGTTGGTGATAGCACTTCTGTTGTACGAGTAAACCAGTCTATTGCTATTGGAGCTGGTATTAGAGCTGATAAAGCAGCTACATTTGGTGGTAATTCTATTACTGAGGGTGCATGGGCTCGAGGCGATCAATCAATTGCGATTGGCGGTAATGTTATTTCTTATGGTAATGCATCGGTTGCGATTGGTGGGGATGATACTGATAAAGCAGCGGCTACACAAACGACTTATATCAATACTAATGGCCAAGATAAAACGGGAACGGTTCAACAAGCATTTAAAGATTTAACTGGAGGGGATCTTCAAACTCCCCGTTGGATGAATACGATTGCTGGTGAGGCTGCTGTATCATTAGGAACAAAAACAAAATCTGGGGATCTTTCATTAGCATTAGGTTCATTGGCTGCAGCGCAAAAAACGAATGCTGTCGCTGTTGGTACAGGAGCTAATGCAACTTTTGCAAACTCTGTTGCGATTGGTGGCGGTTCTGCGACGGATAAAGCGGGGGTTGCCTATACTACTCGTACTATTTTAGGGACAACTTATACTTGGGCTGGTGGTGCTGATACTATCGCGGGGGACGTTGTTTCCATTGGTAAAAAAGGCTATGAACGTCAACTCATCAACTTATCACCAGGTGATATTTCTGCAAACTCGACTGATGCAATCAATGGTTCTCAGCTTTATGCTGCGATGGCAGAAATTGAAAAAATTCGTTATTTCTCGGTTAAATCCAATGTAACCGGTAACCAGAATAATACGGGGGCCTCAGGTGTTGACTCTATTGCGATTGGTCCAAATGCGAGTACTTCACCAATATCTGCAGGCTCTATTACGATGGGCTTAAATGCGAGAAGTCTTAATGAGAAAAACATTGCTATTGGGGTAGATGCATATTCAAGTGCTGCTGGCGGTGTTTCATTAGGTAATGGTGCTCAAACTACAAATAATAATTCTACGGCAATAGGTTCTTCTGCAAAAGCGAAAGAAGCTAATGCAACAGCTGTGGGGATGAATGCAACTGCATTAGGTAATCAATCTACGGCGATTGGTTCCAATGCTAATGTAGCTGATGGAGCAAGAGAATCAGTTGCTATCGGTAATAATGCGAGTACAGCAAAAAGTTATAGTTTTGCAGCGGGTCCAAATGCAAAAACAGCAGAGCAATTAAGCGTTGCAATTGGTTTTAATGCCAATGCAACAGGCCTTCATGCTGTAGCTATTGGACCTAATGCAACAACTGGGATAAATGCTTGGAGTACCATTGCAATTGGTAATAATGCTAATGCAACATTAAGACACGGTGTGGCAATTGGTGATAATGCGACTACAAAGGGTGATTTAGCTATAGCTATGGGTACAAATAGTACATCACAATACCAATCTGTCTCATTAGGTGCTGAATCTGCTGCGAATGGTGGTAGCTCGATTGCTTTAGGTGCATCATCTAACGCAACTGTGGGAGGCTCTGTTGCATTAGGTAACAGCACTGTAGCTGGTTCAAATATGTTTGATGCTACATCTTCAGGAGCAACATTTAAAAATGATGCGGGTGTCAATACGACTGTTTCATTTGCTGCAAATTCTTCAGCAATTGGTGGTGCAGTTTCTGTAGGTAAAGCAGGCAATGAGCGCCAAATCCAGAATGTTGCAGCGGGTCGTATCTCAGCGACTTCAACCGATGCAATTAACGGTTCACAACTTTATACCGTATTAAATAACAGTGGCTTTAATGTCCAAGAAAATGGCAACGCTAAATCACGTATCAATAATAATGGTGTAGTGAACTTCAAAGATGGAAACTTAACTACTGCGAATGTGACTGATACCGAAAATGGCACAATTGTGAAATTTGATGTGAATACAACAAATATTACGACTAATACGACGACAGGTAATGCAACAGCTACAAATCCTAATAACATTGCTACGGCAGGCGATGTCACTGACGCAATTAATAAAGTGCGTAACATGCCAATTACTTTCACGGGTAATACCGGAAGTGCGGTCAAAAAATTAGGTGAATCTTTAGGCATTGTAGGTGATGGTACCGATATTACAAGTACAGCCGATGCAAACAATGTGACATTTAAGTTAAATAAATCAACAGCCGTTACAGCAGGGGATAATAAGGCTGTAACCAGTGGGGCAGTTGATACAGCCATTAAAGCCATCAACTTGACTACAGCAGGTAATACAGGGGCTGGCGCGGTTAATCTCGCAACACAATCTTTAAATATCACAGGTTCAAATGGTTTAACTACCGTAGCCAAAGATAATGGCATTGAAGTGAAAATTGATGATGAAACCCGTAAGAAAATTGATGCTGCAAGTTCGGCAAAAGAGGTTTCAGCTTCGGTTTCTGGTTCATCTGCAGTTTCTGTCACACCAAATGGCACAACAAAAAATGCTGATGGTGTAGAAGTGACAGATTATGCGGTGGATCTTTCTCAAGCAACCAAAGATGATATTCAAAAAGGTGTTGATGCGAATACTACCGTTAACACTAAAGGCTTAACGTTTACTGGTGATACTAAAGAGTCTGATGTTAAGAAATTAGGAGATAAAGTCGCTATTACTGGTGATGATAATATTACCACTGAAGCGAATCCTAATGGTGTTCAAGTTAAGTTAAACAAAGATCTTAAAGTTGATAGCGTCAAGGCCGGTGATACAACCATTAATAACGATGGTTTAACTGTTAACGGTGGACCAAGTGTAACTAAATCAGGTATTAATGCAGGTGACAAAAAAATCACAGGCGTTGCAGCAGGTACCGATGACACTGATGCAGTGAATGTTTCACAATTGAAAGAAGTGAAAGAGATTGCTAACAAAGGTTGGAATCTATCAGTAAATACCGGTGAAAATAAATCTAATATCGCACCAGATGCGACAGTCGATTTAAGAAGTGCCAATGACAACATTCAAATCACTAAAGATGGCAATAATGTAACATTTAAGTTAAATGACACGATTAATGTGACTAATGTTAATGCTACAGGTAATGTAACAGCAGGTGATACAACCATTAATAACGATGGTTTGACGATTACTGGTGGCCCAAGTGTGACTAAATCAGGTATTGATGCTGCAGGTAACAAAATTAGCAACGTGGCAGACGGTAATGTAGCACCGGATAGCAAAGAAGCTGTGAACGGTAGTCAATTATATTCATTAGGCGATACAATCAATAAGAAAATTGATGGTATGGGCTTCAATTTAACAACGAATGGTACTGAGACACCGGCTCTTTCTGACGCAGATAAACGTATTACGAGCAATGAAACATTTGCAATTAATCAAGGTAAAAATATTAAGGTTACCCAAATTACAAATGGTTATGAAATTGCGACATCAGATAATATGACACTAGGCGAAAAAGCAGAAGATGGAAAACCAGGTACTGATGGATCGTTAGATGTTAAAGGTAAAGATGGTTCTGCTGTTTCAATTAACGGAAAAGATGGTTCAATCGGTCTAGCGGGTAAAGATGGTGCAAATCCACTTACAATTAAGACCGCAGAGGGTCCTGCTGGTGTAGATGGTGATGATACAACTAAGAAACCTCGCCTAGATGTAAACGGGGAAAGTGTTGCAACTTTAAATGATGGCTTGAAGTTTACAGGTAATAATGAAAGTACGGTAAACAAACATAAACTGAATACCTTAGTGAAAATTAAAGGTGAAGGTGTAGCTGAAGCAGAGTCAACAAACTTTAAATCAGCAGCAGGTAATATCAATGTTAAAGCAGATGGCACTGATACATTAGAAGTTCAGTTAGCTAAAGACTTAAAAGGGTTAAATAGCGCTGAATTTAAAGATGCATCAGGTGATGTGACAAAAATCACTCCAGCAGGTGTTGCAGTTAATAAAGCGGATAATTTGAATGCAGATGGTTCAGTTAAAGATCCAAATAAAACTGTATCAATCTCTAATACTGGCGTGAATGCAGGTGGAAACAAAGTCACTAATGTTGCAGATGGTGATGTGAATGCAGATAGCAAAGATGCAATAAACGGTAGCCAACTTTATAATGCTGTAGCGACTACTAATTTAACACCTAATACAACAGGAAAAATTGATACACCTGTAGACGGCTCTAAATTGGTGAATGCAACCACTGTTGCAAATGCAATCAATAATTCTGGTTGGAATGTCACTGTGAATAAAGATGGTGGTGAAGCTGAAGGTGAAACTGTTCAAAAGGTAAGCCCAGGTAATACCGTGACTTATATCGCAGGACAAAATATCAAAATTAAGCAAGATGGTATGAATTTTACCATTTCAACCACAAAAGATTTGAACGCTGAAAATGTCACCGCAAAAACAGTTAATACCACTACAATTAATCTTGGGGAAGGTGATAACTCAACGCCAATTACAGTAGTAAGTGGTAAAGATGCAGCACCAAATCTTGATGGTAAAACACCAAATCGTATGAACTTTGGTGGTGAAACTATCGCAACATTAAGCGATGGCTTAAAATTTGGCGCAAACGTAGGCGATGTTTACGGTGCGAAATTAAATAGCCAAATCAATGTGAAAGGCGCAGATAGCAACACAAACTGGAGTGAGTTTGATGGTGGCGATAATGTAATGACAAACATTGATAAGAGCGGTAATGTTCGTGTAGGTATCAAGAAAAACCTTAAAGTGGAAAGTGTAACGGCAAACAAATTCACTGCGGGTGATACTGTGATTGATAATAATGGTGTAACCATTAAAAATGGTCCAAGTATGACTAAAAATGGTATTGATGCAGGTAATAAACAAATTACCAATGTTGCCCCAGGACGCATTGCAGCAGACAGTACTGATGCGGTAAACGGTAGCCAATTACACGAAGTAAAAGCTGACATGAATAACAAGATCAACCACTTAAATGGTCAAGTGAACAAGTTAGGTAAACGTGTAAATGCAGGTACTGCAAGCGCGTTAGCGGCTTCTCAATTACCACAGGCTTATATTCCAGGTAAGAGCATGGTATCTGTGGCAGCGGGTAATTACCAAGGTCAAAATGCAGTGGCATTAGGTATGTCACGTATTTCAGACAACGGTAAAATCATTATTCGTTTAGCTGGTACTAGCGATACACAAGGTAAAGTTGGTGTAGCAGTTGGTGCAGGTTACCACTGGTAATTTATCGTTAATAAACAAAAGGCATGGGGAACCATGCCTTTTTTATTAGTAAAAGTGCGGTCGATTTTCACCCTATTTTTCGTATAATAGGGTGAATTAACACGGAGAAAAATATGATTATCGGACCTTATATTAATGCTCTGGCGATTATTAGTGGGGCAGTTATTGGCTCGATGCTAGGTGGACGAATCCCAGACCGTTTACGCACTAATTTAACCTTGATCTTTGGTCTGTGTTCTATGGGCATGGGCATTGTGATGGTAGCGAAAACGACAAATATGCCTGCAATGATTTTATCGGTGTTATTGGGTACGATTATTGGCGAGTTGCTTTTATTAGAACACGGAATTAATAAGCTTGCCTCATCGGCGAAAGGTCTTGTTGAAAAGATGTTCCCTGATACACCAAGTAGCATGCATAGCCAAGAAGAGTTCTTGTCTAAATTTGTTGCGATTGTGATTTTGTTTTCATTTAGTGGAACGGGTATTTTCGGGGCGATGAATGAAGGGATGACAGGTGATTTTGATATCCTTATTGTGAAATCCTTTCTAGATTTCTTCACCGCGATGATCTTTGCTACATCGCTTGGCATTTCTGTAGCGAGTATTTTTGTGCCACAAACATTGGTTCAAGTGATTTTAGCTTATTCTGCAGTGTTTATTATTCCTTTTGTGACACCTGAAATGCGCGGTGATTTTGCGGCGGTAGGCGGTATGTTAATGATAGCGGCAGGCTTTCGCATTTGTAATATCCAAATGTTCCATGTAGCGAATATGTTGCCGGCTCTTTTTCTCGCCATGCCGATTTCTCATTTCTGGAGCACCTTTTTCTAAAAAATAGGCGTGTATCACGCCTATTTCTTTTTCTGACAATGGGAGCAATAAAAGCTATTGCGTTGCCCAATAATCATACTTTCAATCTTAGTGCCACATTTTGGACAAGGTTTGTCTTTGTTTCCGTAAACTAACAATTCTTGCGCAAAATAACCGGGGCGACCATCAGGTTGTAAGAAATCTTTTAATGTTGTTCCACCTTGCGTAATGGCTTTTGCTAATACGTCTTTAATTGTTTCAACGAGTAAGGCACATTGTTTCCGTGTGAGATTTTCGGCTAATTTCATTGGGTGTAAACCACATAAAAAGAGTGTTTCATTGGCATAAATATTTCCTACGCCCACAACAACAGCATTATCCATTAAAAAGGTTTTAAGTGCGGTCGATTTTTTGCGTGATTTTTTAAAAAGGTATTCGGCATTAAATTCATCTGAAAGCGGTTCAGGGCCAAGTTTTAGGAAAAGATGAAAGTCGTCTAAGCTTTCAGTCCATAGCCATGCACCAAAGCGTCTAGGGTCGTTATAACGCAGTAATTTTCCATTATTCATCACAATATCAAGGTGATCGTGTTTATCAATAGGACTATCATGAGGCACAATTCGAACGGAGCCAGACATCCCTAAATGACCAATGATGTAACCTTTTTCTGTGTGAATAATTAGATATTTCGCACGACGAGAAGTATCCAAAATTTTGACGTTTTTGAGCGTTGTTAATTCAGGAGAAACAACCCAGCGTAATTGTGGTTGGCGCACTACAATTTTTTCAATGGTAAAACCTTTCAAATAGGGACTGACACCGCGTAGGGCAGTTTCGACTTCAGGAAGTTCAGGCATAGATAATCTCAGTAATGAATTTATGGTATAAAAAAACCCGAACAATGTCGGGCTTTTTTTAAATCAGCAAAATTATTTGATTTTTGCTTCTTTATAGATAACGTGTTTACGCACTACTGGATCAAATTTTTTGATTTCCATTTTTTCAGGCATATTACGTTTGTTTTTATCAGTTGTGTAGAAGTGACCAGTCTCTGCTGTAGAAACTAAACGGATTTTCTCACGAGCACCTTTAGCTGCCATGTTTTAGCTCCTTAGATTTTTTCGCCACGAGCACGGATTTCAGCTAACACTGCATCAATGCCTTTTTTATCGATAATACGCATACCTTTCGCAGTTAAACGTAAGGTTACGAAACGGTTTTCACTTTCAACCCAGAAACGGTGAGTGTGAAGGTTTGGAAGAAAACGACGACGTGTCGCATTCAACGCGTGTGAGCGGTTGTTACCCACAGCTGGACGCTTGCCTGTTACTTGACAAACTCTAGACATAATAATCTCCAATAATTTAAATATAAGCTCGAGCTTATGGTTCGGATAATGAAGCTTAAAACTAAGCTTGCTTCCTCGTCAGGTCGCAGTATCCGACCCACTTACTATATTAAAGGTCGCAAATTATACTGACTTTATTTTCATTTCTCAAGTCCAAAAGCGATTTTTCCGTCTTTAAATGGAAATGAACGATAAAAAAATCATCAAATTCCCTAAAACTATAGCAGATTATGTTCTGCAAAAGAATAACAAGTCCCTTTGCCGACAATAAAATGATCCAAAATACGAATATCCATTAACTCAGCTGCTTCAATAATTTTTTGTGTAATCAGTTTGTCGGAATAACTAGGTTCAGCGATACCCGAAGGATGATTATGAGCCAGAATTAAGGCGGCAGCATTGCAGTAAAGGCTTTCTTTAATGATTTCACGTGGATAAACATTCGTCACATTAATTGTGCCTAAAAATAACCGCTCTTTTTTAATCAAACGATGTTGATTATCTAAAAATAACACCATAAAAATTTCACGTTCTTCGTGATGAAGCTCTGCTTGAAGATAAAGTTTTACCGTGGATGTGTCGCTAAATACATGTTCTATCAGTAATTCTTGTTTGAGATAGCGTTTGGTCATTTCTGTGGTGGCTTGTAGTTGGATAAACTGCGTAATGCCTAATCCTTTTACTTTGCAAAAGGCTTCTTTATCAGCACTTAATAAGGCTCGAAGGGATCCAAAATGTTGCAGCACGCTATGTGATAATTCCATGACAGGGCAACCTTTAATCCCAGTGCGTAAGAAAATAGCAAGTAATTCGTGATCTTCTAAGGCTTCAACGCCATATTTCAACAATTTTTCGCGAGGCATTAAAGGAGAGTTTGTTTGCATATTAATATGATGAAAAGAAAAAAGTGCGGTCAATTTTCATGATGTTTTTAAGCATTGCGAATTGTCTGTTTTATTTTTGGAACGGCGATCACAAAAATAAAATTTTTTATTAACGAAATTTGAAGTAAAATAGGCAACCTTAAGTTGTTAAGTACTAACACACAAAAACATATCCATTCTATTAAGTCGTAGCGGAGTAGCAAATGAGCTTGAGCGGAAAGCGTATTGTTGTCGGGATTACAGGGGGCATAGCCGCCTATAAAACCATTGAGTTTATTCGTTTATTACGCAAATCTAACGCAGAAGTTCGAGT
>CAUETL010000023.1:0-17212 GCA_959020685.1 Parahaemophilus parainfluenzae
AGCGACGAATTTGACTTGGAGAAACGTAGATGTCATCAGGACCAGCAAGGTAGGAACTGTCTGCGGAGCGTAAGAAACCGAAACCATCGGGTAAAATCTCCAACACGCCGCCGCCAAAAATATCTTCACCGCTCTTGGCGTGTTGTTTCAAAATAGCAAAAACAATATCTTGTTTACGTAAACGGGCAAGATTTTCCAAACCCATTTGTTCTTCGCCAAGTTTCACAAGATCAGAAACAGGCGTATTTTTAAGTTCTGTAAGATGCATAATTAATAATGTTGGAACTAATAAGAGTTGATAATACTGAATTGTTTGAATGGTGGGCAATGCCCTTAAGAATGGTGCGTAAATTACCACTAAAATTTAATACTGTCTAGTTTTTGTTAGAAAAAACAGGGTAAAATAGCAAACTATGAAGAGATTATTATTGCATGTTGATTAATTATGCGCAATAATTGAATAATTAATCAGCGTCAAAATTAAAAGAAGGATAACCTATGGCTCTCTGGGGTGGTCGTTTTACACAAGCGGCAGATAAACGTTTTAAAGATTTTAATGATAGCCTGCGTTTTGATTATCGCTTGGCAGAGCAAGATATTGAAGGCTCCATTGGCTGGTCTAAAGCTTTAGTCAATGTTGGTGTATTAAGTGCTGAAGAGCAACAACAGCTAGAAGTTGCCTTAAATGAATTATTAATCGAAGTGCGGTCAAATCCACAGGCGATTTTACAAGATGATGCAGAAGATATTCACAGTTGGGTGGAAAGTAAGCTTATCGATAAAGTAGGTAATTTAGGTAAAAAATTACATACGGGTCGTAGCCGTAATGACCAAGTTGCACTCGATATCAAAATGTGGTGCAAACAGCGTGTAATCGAGTTACAAGAGTCTGTTCGTAATCTTCAACGCCACTTGGTACAAACGGCGGAAAATACGCAAGATGCGGTGATGCCGGGTTATACCCACTTACAACGTGCTCAACCAATTACTTTTGCCCATTGGTGTATGGCTTATGTGGAAATGTTTGAGCGTGATTATTCTCGTCTTGCCGATGCTTATAAACGCATGAATAGTTGCCCATTAGGCAGTGGTGCACTTGCGGGAACTGCCTATGCGGTCGATCGTGAACAATTAGCCGCAGATTTGGGTTTTGCTTTTGCGACGCGTAATAGTTTGGATAGCGTCTCTGATCGTGACCATATTGTGGAATTACTCTCAACAGCTTCTTTAAGTATGGTTCACCTTTCTCGTTTCGCAGAAGATATGATTATTTTTAACAGTGGTGAAGCGAATTTTGTGGAATTATCGGATCGTGTGACTTCTGGTTCCTCTTTAATGCCACAAAAGAAAAATCCGGATGCTTGTGAATTAATTCGTGGTAAAGCGGGTCGTGTCATGGGTGCATTAACCGGTATGTTGATGACCTTAAAAGGGTTGCCATTAGCGTATAACAAAGATATGCAAGAAGACAAAGAAGGGATCTTTGATGCGTTAGATACCTGGCAAGATTGCGTAGATATGGCGACTTTTGTACTAGATGAATTAAAAGTGAATACCGACCGTACACGTGAAGCCGCTTTAAAAGGTTACTCAAATGCAACAGAGCTAGCAGATTACCTTGTGGCAAAAGGTGTACCATTCCGTGATTCTCATCATATTGTCGGTGAAACCGTGGTTTATGCCATTGAAAAAGGAAAAGCCTTGGAAGACTTAACCATTCCTGAATTCCGTCAATTCAGCGATGTAGTGGGGGATGATGTATA
This sequence comes from Parahaemophilus parainfluenzae, assembly GCA_959020685.1. Classification (GTDB taxonomy): domain Bacteria; phylum Pseudomonadota; class Gammaproteobacteria; order Enterobacterales; family Pasteurellaceae; genus Haemophilus_D; species Haemophilus_D parainfluenzae_T. The sequence goes on from CAUETL010000023.1 coordinate 1,764, forward strand.
TGACATTCTTTCACTACAATCTTGTTTAGATAAACGTTGTGCGAAAGGTGGGGTTTCACCACTTCGAGTGGCAGAAGCGATTGCAGAAGCAAAAGCGAGATTAGCTTAATTAGCGCAAATAAAAAGAGCGGTCAAAAATGTCGGTATTATGTAGCAGTTGCACAAAGATTTAACCGATTAAAAACCTTAAAATCCCTATTGAAATTTTAACTCAATAGGGATTTTTATTATGGCACAAAAGTTGCTGAAACACGAGTTAGTGGAACGCCTATTAAAGCTAAAAGAAAAGCAAGATGAGCTGACGGTGCAAATGCAGTGTTTGTCACAAGAGATTAACGCATTAGCTCAACCTTATATACCGAAAGAGCCGAAACCGCAACCTTTGATTACTATGCAATTAGTCGCTCAAGTCTTACGCGAAAATCCGGATTGGATGTTTTGTGGGGAGATCGCTGAAAAGACCTTAGCATTGTTGGGAAAACCACAATTTGTTGATATGGGCGATAAGCACTATAAGACAGTCAATCGAATACTGGTTAAATTACGTAAAAGAGGAATCGTTGAAAATGGGTTGAAGTTTTGGCGGTTAAAGCCATTAAAATAGCGGTAGAGATACCGCTATTTTTGTTTCCATTGCCAGTGAACCTCATTTCGACTGATTTGAACTCTATTAATCCATTCCCTTTTATAAAACTCATTCAGTTGTTTACGAACGGAATCAAGATGTTTTTCGGACGGTGTATCAGGATTTTGTTCAATATCGAAAATGCGTTGTGTGAGTTCGGCAATTGTAAAGGCTTTATTGGGTGCTTCTCGCATCATTTGTACGATGTATTTACGAATTTTCCCTTTAAAGAGCTTATATTTGGAACGGTACACAAAGTTGTCCGTATTATAAAGGGCTACATCACTTTCCTGTTGAGTAAGCTCAATAGCACGTTTTAGTGTGGCAATGTTCGCATCAAGCAACGCAAGATGATGCAAGACTTGTTTACGTTCAAACTCAAATTCTTTGAGCTTCTTATCTAAGTTATATGCCATATATCTACTGCCAAATCACTTCTTGATGAATAATTTTTCGTTGCCAATAACAGCACCATTCATTGTTATCGTTGGTGGTTTTCAAACATCGGCTTAATACATCAATAAACTGCGCTTTATTTGAGGTACGGCGATTGTCCTCACGGTACGCAATTTCATTAGCATAGTTAAGTAGGTATTCATTACTAATTCGGTGAACTTGTCCGTAGTACATACGTTTGAAACGACTAAATAGACTTTCTGCCTGATTGTTTGTTACACCTAAATCGCTACGATATTCTTCCTTATGGTTTACCGTTCTCAAATCATAGTAGGGTAACAAGACATCATAAGCCGTGCTTTCATCCGTATTGATTTGCGTATTAGGTTTAATGAATTTGTTAGCAAAACTTTTCACTACCGATTGCGATTCCGTATGTGCCACAAAAACGTGAGAACGTTTTGCCCCACAATGCAACGCATTGCTGGCTTTTTCTTCTGTCGAATAATGCTCACGCGCAACCATTACACAACGTTTATCAGGATTCTGATTTTCCTTTAAACGATAGTCAATACGGTCAGATTTCTTATTTGCTTTACGTGGTGCAGGATGAACATAAGTACCGTCCATATCCACTACACCTGAAAGAGGTTTCATATCACGACTTTCCAGTAATGCCTTGCGGAATTTATGTGATAAAACAAATGCCGTGCGAGGATTAAGTTTTGCATTACGTGCTAATTGAAGGGAAGATAAGCCTTTGACGGCATTTACCCACTCCATTAAAGCATAGAGATAAACCTTAATCGGTTTCTTGCGATTAGCAAAAATGGTGCCAGAAGTGATACTAAAAGTGTGATTGCAATGTTTGCAGCGCCATTGTTTACGTGTAGAAATATAATAAGGCTTGTGTTGCACCCCACATTTAGGACAAGTGATGAACTCTTTTCCACCCCATCTTAATTCACAAAGCAAATCATACGCTTCCTCTTCCGAGAGTTGTGCAATCTCGTAGGAAGAAAGTGTGCGAGCTTTGCTAGAAAGAAGAAAATGTTGGGTCATAGTATTGAGATCACACCTTGATAGAACTAAAATATGAAATATTATTCATATTGATTGTGTACAAAATATCACAATCATTCACTTTTTTCAATAGGAATGTGAAATAATGTGCATATCAGAACGTTTAAAGCAAGTCTTAGATGCTAAAAATATGACTGTTACCGAGTTTTCTAACGTAACAGGGATCTCGTATCGTTCAGCGATGAATTACCTAAATGAAGGGCGAGATCCGAATGTAGATGCCTTAGTAAAAATTTACAAAGGGTTAGAAGTCAGTATAACTTGGTTGCTCACTGGAAATGGGGCAATGTTTCAAACTGCAATACAAAAAAGAGTAAATTCTGTACAAGAAGAAAATCTACTCTCAGATTATCGTACGATGCCAGAAGGTATAAAAAAAGCTTTTTTAATCTCTTTTAGGGAAATAGCAAAGAATACTAATTCAATCTAATTAGAATGAGACTTTAATCTTTTAAGAGTTTCTTTTTGGAGTTCTCTTTTCTCTTGTTTATCTTTAAGTAAGTTTTTAAAATCATTGATTTCATCCATAACTGCTAGAGCATGGAAAAAGAATACTATATCAGCTAATGTAACTCCTATTAATGAGAACAGAAATTCTGCTTTATATTGAGTAACAAACTGAAACCCTAGAGTGCATAAAACACTCAATATAACTAATAAACCTACTAAGATATACAACTGCTTACGTTTCATCTGAATCAGTTTTTTTAGGCGTCTTTTTTCGCTTTCGTTTAAATTATTGTAAATCGAATCGCTACTTAGTTCTTTGACAATGTTCCCAAGTTGGGTTATAGGTAATAGCAAGAAAGCTACTAATAAGAATGAAACGCCTGATACATCTGTTTGAAAATAACAAACAACAAAACGAGAGGCTAAGTAACCAAAGCCTCCTGCAAGTAGTGTCACTAATACTGTTAATTTGAAACTTTTCATAGCTTATCTTTTTGCGGATCTAATTCAATTTCTTCTTCTTGAATTTTTTGGATTAACCAGTCTTTCATCTGTTTACGCAAATCCGTTTCATCAATGATACCTTTTTCATTCATGTTCACTGTGATTTCACCCGACAATTTTACTTGGTTGCCACGTAGTATACCACCATTTTTTAGAACAATCTTAACGTCATCATCATGGACGTTTCTAATAGAATGTGCGATCTTATCAATGAACGACTGACCTTCAACAGATGTTTTTCTATCGTAAGTAATTTCTAGATTTATTCTTAAGTTTGATTCATCTAAACTATCTTCTAACTTATAGTCTTTTAGTATTGATGACGGTATGAGTTGCTTCAATAAATCTAACCCCATAGCCGGAGTAAACTTTAATGACCTTGTATTGCTTATAGGTTTATTAAGATTATCTAATGAGATTTTTTCTTCTGGCTTATCAACATCTGTCTTTTTATCTTCAGGGATGTATGCACCTGCTAATGGAGTTCCTATTAAAATTTTTTTGACAGGTTCTTTTTCTGTTAATTCCCTAACAATTTTAGGAGGCTGAATAGCAAGAGATAAGGTTGATTTTGTGGGTACAAATCTTGATCTTTCAGTAAGTAACCAATATATATGATTTTCTAAATCTCGTTCTGTTAATGCTTTTGACTTTAATATTACAATATGATTGTTGAAAACTAAAAGATATAAAATAGAATTTACAAATTCTTTTTTTCTTTTTTTATCGCTTTCTTTACTTTCAGAATTTAAATTAAAAGGTAATAATGAATAAGACTTAGCTCCTTCTTCCATATCTAATATGGTTTGTTGTTTTCCTGACTCTATATAGACCAACTGACAAAACAACATATCTCCTTCATCAACAAAAGAATTTATAAATCTTATTTCTTCCGATGTAGGATTTATTCTCTCCTTACGGTTATCTACAATTGAATATTCTTCAGACTTAAGTAACTTTTCTAATAATTCCTGCAAAGTACTTTCACTCTCAGTGATAACAAAATTTCTATAATGGATAGTCTTTTTCATATTAGCTCTTTTAAATATCTCAATTTTAGTCTACTGTTTTAACAATGTTATAAGATTTCTTAATGAATTAATCTCACTATCCTTCTGCTCAAGCAATTTATTCAACAATTCTTCTTTCTCACTTGCATGAGACAAAGCTAACTTTAACCGTTCAATCTCAATCGACAACTGGGTTTCCCCTCCACCTTGATATACCGAACCTAACGGTGATTCAATTTGAAAACAGATATTCTTACCATCTGATTGCATTAGCTCAATTACATCAATATCAAAGACTTGGGCAATTTGCTCAAGTTTATCTAAGTAGATTTTACTTTCACCACGTTCAATTTTAGCATAGCCATTTAACGACATATTCAGCTTTTCCGCCATTTGCTCTTGCGACCAATCCTTTGCTTCTCGGATTTTTCGAATCTTCTCATTGACACTCATTTTGTACCTGTAAAATTTCTTGAATACCCACTACTAGGGTAGTTGATAGAGATTACCAGTTGCTACAGCGAAACAACCAGATTATGTATTATAGCTAGGTTTAATGCGGGTTCTTACTGAAAATTTCCCTAAATTTCTTATATTAATCATTATAGGTTTTTTATTATGAATAAGCTACTTCTATCTTTATCTACAGTATTCGTATCTACAAACGTTTTCGCGTTGTCACATTTAGAGCAAGCTAAAGTAGATACCGTTGCAAAGGTCTATCAAACCAATGATTTAGAACGCTATTCAACAAAAGAGTTTGCAGATTTGCAAATGAAAGCAACAGATATTCATAACGAAAATGAATATGAATACGGCGGAACATGCCTTTCCGAATTTTGGATCTATGGAATGGTGAGAAATCAAGTTGAAGTAAAACCTATCATAAAAATTATTAAGGAGCAGGTAAATGTCACGCTAAAAAATAAGAAGAAAATCATTAATTTAGTCTATCAACTGGAATGTGAAAACAACCAATGTTTAGTATCAGATGTAATTACTGAACAAGGGCGTAGTTACAAGAAAAGCTTGGCTTCTTGCATCAAGAAATATCAATAAGGAAATGTTATGAGAAAAATATTTAAGGTAGTAATGCTAACCTTATCATTAACTTCTTGTGCAGAAGTTACAGAGGGACTTCGAGATATTTCACAAGGTACATTTGTGAAGAAAAGAGTTGGCAATCCATTTAGAACGGAGCAAACCACTGATTCATCTTTATATAACAGTTTGGTTAATCTATCTCAAGGTAAAGCAGTAGGTTCATCTATAAAGATGGAAACATCCGATCTTATGCTCTTTAAGGCATTAAACCATAATACTTTAATTCAAGAAAATGAAGTAAATTATGACTACGACCAAGTTGAATTATTAAGTAATGAATTAAAACGCCATAAAATCTTTGTTAAAGAGAGTAAAGCTGGCGAAAAATGTTCATCTCCTTTATCAAATAATCAAGGATACACATCATCAACTTACGAATTTATGATTAATGGTAAAAAACTATATATCCTTCAATATGGAAGTGTTTGTGGAAGTTGTTTATATAAACCCATTGTAATTACCAAGAATCAGCCTTGCAAAGTCCTCAATACTCTTTAAATTTTAGGTATAACACGAGAATGTTTAAAAATTTGCTTAAAGAATATCAAGAAGGATACGTATATCTCTTTTCTGATAGAAGTTTCTATAAGAAGCTTTGGATTATTCCTTTATTACTATTTTTTCCATTTATAAAATATCCATTCGGCATAATATTTATTAAAGGATGGCAGGTTCAGATGGTTGAAGATATTATGCTAGATAAGCCGTTGCAATCATTACAAATAAAGAAAATAGTTCTGAAAGGGTTACAAATAACAGGAGTTACGATTATATATTGGATGATTCCAACAGCTTTTTGTTATTTATTAGGACTAAAAGGTATTCTAGGATTGTTCTTAGATATACTAGAATTTATACAAGGCGGATTAACAGGCTATCTTACGGATTACATTGAGGATTATATTGCAACGTTATTTATCTACTTTATATGGGGCATGATCTCAAATCCAATTCTTCAATGTGGAATCATTAGATATGCATTAACTGGAAAATGGTTAGAATTATTAAATATACCGAAAAACATCTTATTTCTAATGGCTAATTTACATAATTTCTTAAAATTTTATGTTTTTTATCTAGTCACAGTATTACTTTTAATAATCCTTGATTCGTTATTATTATTTATAGCGTTTCCTATTGAGATTTTGTTGCTACCATTTTTACTTGTTCTCTATTATGGTTCAGTTTCGCATGAGTTAGGGCATCTAGCAAAAAATGCATTTCTCAAGCAGGTTAATAGTAAAAAAGATTTAACTGCTGATAATCCAACAGATTATATTGAAAATACACATTCACATTAAGAGGATTGGTTATGATTGAAAAATCGTTATTTACATACTTTATTGAAGCATTTACTAAAAACTATGTAAACTTTAAAGGGCGTGCTAGACGAAAAGAGTATTGGGGATTTACTTTATTTTATGCGTTAATATTCGCTATTTTAGGTGCTTTTGCTTTTACAGGTATTGGAGTAATACTTTTTTTAGTAGTTTTTGTTGCTACCTTACCACCTTCAATATCCCTAACAGTCCGTAGATTACACGATATAAATTTATCGGGTTGGTTTACTTTATATATGTTAATTATGCTAATTCCTGTTATTGGTGAAGGGATTGCAATCATCATTTCAATCGTCATCGGAGTTGTGCAAGGTAGTGCCGAATCGAATAAATTTGGCGAAAATCCTGTAATATCGAATAAATAATTACGGACACTAGCGATAACAAATAATAGATAAAAGCAACTTCGTGAGGAATTGCTTTTTTTATTTGACGAAAAATCTTCAAAGGACTATATTACGCTGATTTGCAGGGAAAACTTACTACAAATTATAGAATTAGCCAAAGAATGCAACTTTATTCAATCACCAATTAATACACATTAACAGGTGTGTAGCGAATGTTTAGGTGGCAGAAAATTTCATCTTGTAAATTTCCTGTTTTAACAATTGCAATTTCACTCATTTTAAATGAGCCTTCCACAAGTTCCTTGTGGGTAACGGTATTCGAGGCATAAACGCTTTGAGCCGACTTGAGATTTTCAAGTGGGCGTTTTTTTGTGTCTAGCGTTTAGCAAATCTCGGATGCCTTGTACTACACAAGGAAATTCGCAATGGCTCAACATTATTTACTTTCAAGCAAATCAAAAAACATCAATTTAAAAGATATTTTACGCCTTACAGAAGAAGATGCTTTTCACCTTTTAAAAACTCACCGTTGGGGAAACCCTAATAATGTTCGTGATGTATGCTGTCCGCATTGTGGTATTCGCCACGAAGCCTATTTCCTTCCTTCTCGTAAACGTTGGTGTTGTAAACATTGCAAACGCCATTTTTATATTACGACAAATACAGTCTTTGCCTTTCATAAAGTTGATTTAGTCGATATTCTTGCGGTTATTTTAATGATGGTAAATAGCTCAAAAGGCATTAGTGCGATTGATGTTAGTCGTCATCTTAATTTGAACTACAAAACAGCATTTGTACTTTGTGGGAAAGTTCGCGAAGCTTTATTTAAAACGCGCGATTTAAGTTCATTGTCAGGCGAAATTCACGAAGATGGAATGTGGATCAACTTTACCTTGCGTCCAACTAATTTTCGTAAAAACAATCATAAACAACATCAAAAAGCCGATGAGAAAGGTTGCAAATATCCTAAATTTAGAACGACTAAACGTTGTCTATTCGCTATTACACAACGTGCTGCAAATGATAGTAATATATCTGGAGCAAATCGTACCATTGTTGCAATGGATTACACCGAAAATGCGGATACTGTTTTTGCATTGAATCAACGATTTGTGAAAGCAGGCAGTGATATTATGTGTGATGAAAACCCTGCTTATAAAAGTCTTGATTTTCACTATACCCGTTGGTCGGTGAATCATCAAGAGGCTTATAGTGCGAAAGGTGTAAACAATAACCTTGCGGAATCTTTTAATGCCAGAATGCGTGATTTAATGCGTGGCACACATCATAAAGTCGATAATAAATATGCCTTACATTATGCTAATCAAGCTGCATTCTTTTCAGATAACCGCCGTAAATCAAATGGGGAACTCTTTGAAGATGTCCTCAAACGTTGCTTATGGGTATTGCCGCTCAAAGAGTGGATCGGTTACTGGCAAGGAAATCATCGTGAAGGTGAGCTTCTCGGTATGAAAGCCTTTGCACCTAACGAAATTTCATCACACTACTTTAAGCGACTTGAAGAACAAGCTGCATACGATGAAATTCTGATGGCAGCATAGAATCGTATAGACGCTAATAGACTTAGATAGAATTATATAGAAAGAAATAACTTACCTGAATAAAGGTTGAGAGGATTAGCTACGCCTTGAATTTGAAAAAATGGAAAATTGATGTGAAAAATTGCGAGGTTGAAGTTAGAATTTGAGGTAAAAGAAATGCCTTTCACAATTTTCATTCGGAAAGGCATTTAAATTTACGCGGTAAATTAGTCAATTTTCGGACTTTGTGCAACTGCTACATAATACCGAAAAATGTTGTGTTTTTTGACCGCTCTTTCGTTTTCTTAATCTCTGAAGTTATTAAATTGGAATGGTTGGCCTAATTCAGCGCCTTTCACCAATTGAATAACAGCTTGTAAATCGTCACGAGATTTACCAGTTACGCGTACTTGTTCACCTTGAATTTGGGTTTGAACTTTGATTTTTGAATCTTTCACTAATTTAGTGATTTTTTTCGCCATCTCTGTTTCAATCCCTTGTTTTAATTTGATTTCTTTGGTGTAAAGTTTACCGTGGTGTTCACTTTCTGTTGGAATATCCAACGAGCTATGCTCAATGCCACGTTTTACAAACGCCCCAATTAAAATTTCAATTAACTGTTCTAATTGAAAATCTGATTCGGTCGTCACTTTCACCGTTTCGCTTTTTTCATTTAATTCAATGGCCGCTTCCACGCCACGAAAATCATAACGTGTACTTAATACGCGGTTTGCATTTTCAACCGCATTACGCACTTCGTGCATAGTAATTTCAGATACGATGTCAAAAGATGGCATAAATTTTCTCCCAAAATGAATTAAATTCGATCATTTGCACTTAAAAGACATAAAAGTGCGGTTAAGTCAGCAAAGTTTACCACAATTTGTGCTTGTTGTTGCACCTTCGGTTTGGCATGAAATGCTACGCCTAATCCTGCGACTTTCATCATCGCCAAATCATTAGCGCCATCACCAATAGCAAGGGTATTTTTGCGTGGAATGTTGTATTCCTCAGCGAGTTTTTGCAAGGTATTCGCTTTGTATTGTGCATCGACTACGCTACCTTTTACATTTCCAGTCAGCGTGCCATCAATAATTTCAAATTGATTGGACGCCGCAAAATCGAGGTTTAATAAACTTTTTAAGTAATCGGCGAAATAGGTAAAACCACCAGAAGCAATGGCAGTTTTCCAACCATGTTGTTGTAATGTCTTAATGGTTTCAATTAAGCCAGGCATTAAAGGCAATTTTTCACGCACTTGTTGCAAAATGCTTTCTGGCGCACCTTTAAGCGTACCGACACGACGACGCAAACTTTGTTCAAAATCGAGTTCGCCACGCATGGCACTTTCAGTAATGGCAGAAACTAATTCACCTGTGCCGGCCAGTTTGGCGATTTCATCAATGCATTCAATTTGAATCGCCGTAGAATCCATATCCATTACCAATAAACCTTTTTCTGATAATTTTGCATCAAAATCCAGTTTAGCGATGTCTAATTGCAGGTCGTGAGCATGGACAATAAAATCGGTTAGCCATTTGCCTTTTAAAAGGACAACAGTATTTTTTTCAACGTTCCATGCATCAAAACACAGGAAAGATTGACCGCACTTTTGTTGGAATTCGAGTAATTTGGCTAAATTCAGCGTTGTACCGTATAAAACAAACACATGCGATTCATCGGAGCGAGGCAAATCAGACGAAAGTGCGGTGGGAAATTGGGGATATTTTTGGGTAATGCTTGCAAGGTTTTGAATTTGCATAGAAAATCCTGTAAATTGTGAATACTCATCTATTCTAGCCGATCTTGGCGAAAAAATGGAAAAACAACGTGCAATTAATTAAAGAAAAACTTCAAAAATCACTGATGTTTGGGCTCATCGTGCTGCTTTGTATCGGTGCCATGGTCGTGATTTTGTTTGGCGTGAAACAATTTAAGATTGGTTCACAGCTTTCAAGTGTGAATCAAGTGGCGAATTTATCGCATACTTTGGTTCGTCAGCAAGCCAATTTATTTTCAGTTTTATTAACTAATAATGCGAAATCCGATCAGCTCGTCGAAAATTTGGATAATTTAGTTAAAGAAAACTTTGTGCTTGATGCGACCATTTATGATTATAACGGTAAAGAATTGGCACAAAGTACCAATACAGGCAACCTTCGTGAGCAACTTGGCCTAGAACATAAAAATGAAGGTGAGTTTTCAACACAACAAATTGTTGAGCCTATTTATTCTGCTTCTAATAACGCGGTTCGTGGTTTTTTGCGTGTGACGTTTGACGCCCAATATGCTCAAACAACACAGAACAAAATCAATCAAGTCTTTCACCGCTTATATGGTGAAATTGTCGTGGTCTTTTTATTAGGCGCTTTATTCGCCAGTTCCATTCATTATTTTTTAAGTCATTATCGTCGAACATATCGAAAACCAGTGGAAACTAAAACAGTGGTAAATTTACAAGGTAAATCGAGTAGCCAACGTTTCCATCAACGTCGTCGTAGAATTTGATCAAGGTAAATAAAATTGCAGATATTGCTCAAGTCAATCAGTAAATAGGTTAGAATACTCGGAATTATTTAGATAGGAGAAAAACATGGCAACTCGTAGACAACTCGCCAACGCAATTCGTGCGCTATCAATGGATGCAGTACAAAAAGCAAAATCAGGCCACCCAGGTGCACCAATGGGAATGGCGGATATCGCTGAGGTATTATGGCGCGATTTCTTAAAACACAACCCAAACAATCCTAAATGGGCTGATCGCGACCGTTTTGTGCTTTCTAACGGCCACGGTTCAATGTTGATTTATAGCTTATTACATTTAACAGGCTATGATCTTTCTATCGAAGATTTAAAACAATTCCGTCAATTACATTCTAAAACCCCAGGCCACCCAGAATATGGTTATGCACCAGGTGTTGAAACCACTACTGGTCCACTAGGCCAAGGTATCACTAATGCCGTGGGTATGGCGATTGCTGAGAAAACATTAGCAGGTCAATTTAACCGTGAAGGCCATGAAATCGTAGACCACCACACTTATGTGTTCTTAGGTGATGGCTGTTTAATGGAAGGGATTTCTCATGAAGCTTGCTCTTTAGCAGGAACATTAGGCCTTGGAAAATTAATCGCATTCTACGATGACAACAACATTTCGATTGATGGTCATGTTGATGGTTGGTTCAGTGATGATACTGCAGCACGTTTTGAAGCTTATGGATGGCAAGTAATTCGTAATGTAGATGGTCACGATGCAGAACAAATTCGTGCCGCAACCATTCTTGCTCAAGCAGAAAAAGAAAAACCAACATTAATTATTTGTAAAACCATCATCGGTTTTGGTTCACCAAATAAATCAGGCTCTCATGATTGCCACGGTGCACCATTAGGCGATGAAGAAATCGCGTTAACCCGTAAAGCACTTGGCTGGGAATATGGTCCATTTGAAATTCCGGCTGAGTACTATGCTGAATGGTCTGCAAAAGAAAAAGGCGCTGCAGCAGAAAAATCTTGGGAAGAAAAATTTGCCGCTTATGCTAAAGCATATCCAGAACTTGCTGCAGAATTTACACGTCGTGTAAACGGTGAATTACCATCAAATTGGGCGGCTGAATCCCAAGCGTTCATTGAAAAATTACAAGCTAACCCTGCAAGCATTGCAAGCCGTAAAGCATCACAAAATGCAATCGAAGCTTATGCACATGTATTACCTGAATTCTTAGGTGGCTCTGCAGACTTAGCAAGCTCTAACTTAACGTTATGGAGCGGTTCTAAACCAATTCGTGCACACGAAAACGTAGGTGGTAACTATATCAACTATGGTGTACGTGAGTTCGGTATGTCAGCGATTATGAATGGTATTGCTTTACACGGCGGGTTCATTCCTTATGGCGCAACCTTCTTAATGTTCTACGAATATGCACACAATGCGGTGCGTATGGCAGCATTAATGAAACAACGCACTTTATTCGTTTATACTCATGACTCGATCGGTTTAGGCGAAGATGGTCCAACTCACCAACCAGTGGAGCAAACCACATCATTACGCTTAATTCCAAATCTTGAAACATGGCGTCCATGTGACCAAGTAGAGTCAGCTATTGCATGGCAGCAAGCGGTTGAGCGTCAAGATGGCCCAAGTGCGTTGATCTTTACCCGTCAAAACTTAGCACAAATGGACCGCACTTCTGCACAATTAGAGGCAGTTAAACGTGGTGCTTATGTGTTAAAAGACTGTGAGGGTACACCAGAGTTAATCTTCATTGCGACAGGTTCTGAAGTGGAATTAGCATTGAAAGCAGCAGATGTATTGACTGCTGAAGGTAAAAAAGTACGTGTCGTTTCTATGCCAAGCACTAACCGTTTCGATAAACAAGATGCAGCGTACCGTGAAAGTGTGTTACCTGCGGCCGTAACCAAACGTGTTGCAATCGAAGCAGGTATTGCAGACTTCTGGTATAAATACGTCGGCTTTGAGGGTCGCGTGGTAGGTATGAATAGCTTCGGCGAATCAGCACCAGCCGATCAATTATTCAAACTCTTTGGTTTCACCGTGGATAACGTGGTGGCAAAAGCAAAAGAGATTTTATAATTATTAAAATAGATAAGGGCAGGTAATTACCTGCCTTTCTTTTTTAAGAAAGTGTGGTCAAAAAATAAGAAAATTTTTGACCGCACTTTGTTTTTATCTGCTTTCACCTTGTTATCTAAGCCTTTTTTCGTCAATCCATTGAGTTAGCCTTTCAAGTTTGCTAAAATTCGCGACACTTTTTGCGATAAAAAATAAAACGTAAAAAGTGAGTTCGGAAGAAGGTAGCTGGAGAGTAGGGAATTGCCCCTACGCCGACGAGGTAAAATCTTTCAGGCGCAATCGCAAGATTGCAGGGACTGTTACTGGACGAACCCTTGGAGAGATCCATTGCATTTTATCGATGTAAATGGACGCCGAAGGCGCAAAAGAGCGGTCGATTTTTCGATTGTTTTCCAAACGCTCAGGCAAAAGGACAGGGGCAAAAGACAATCCGTATTATCAATATATTTCTATCGGGATTCTTCTTGTCTCCTTGTCGAGTTTATTTGTATTTTAAACGACGAGGAATCATCAATGTCATTACAGACAATCTTATCGGCTATTAGTAGCTTTATATGGGGACCGCCCCTACTTATTCTTTTGTCCGGAACCGGACTTTATCTCACCCTTCGTTTAGGCTTTTTGCAAATTCGTTATTTGCCTCGTGCTTTGGGCTATTTATTTGCCCGTGGTGCAAATAAAGGCAAAGGGGACGTGTCTTCTTTTGCTGCACTTTGTACCGCATTAGCGGCAACTATTGGTACAGGGAATATCGTGGGTGTAGCGACCGCAGTACAAGCGGGTGGACCTGGCGCGATTTTTTGGATGTGGCTAGTTGCATTATTAGGCATGGCAACCAAATATGCCGAATGTTTGCTTGCAGTGAAATATCGTGTGCGCGATAAATACGGTTTTATGGCTGGTGGACCAATGTATTACATCGAACGTGGTCTTGGTATCAAATGGTTAGCGAAATTATTTGCGTTATTTGGGGTGTTGGTGGCCTTTTTCGGTATCGGTACTTTCCCTCAAGTCAATGCGATTACGCATGCGATGCAAGACACCTTTAATGTGCCTGTTGTGATTACTGCAACAGTGGTGACGGTATTGGTCGCTATGATTATTCTTGGTGGAGTAAGACGTATTGCGAGAGCCTCTGCCGTCATTGTGCCTTTTATGGCGCTGGGTTATGTGACGACCTCAATTATCATCTTAATCGTTAATTACGATAAATTACCTGCTGCAATTTCATTAATTATTCAGAGTGCGTTTAATCCTCAGGCAGCTTTAGGTGGTGCAGTTGGCTTTACCGTGATGAAAGCCATTCAATCTGGTGTGGCGCGCGGTATTTTCTCAAATGAATCAGGTTTAGGAAGTGCGCCAATCGCAGCCGCAGCAGCGCAAACGAAAGAGCCCGTTCGCCAAGGTTTAATTTCGATGACGGGGACATTTTTAGATACTATCATCGTATGTACGATGACAGGCTTAGTGCTTGTGATTACAGGAGCATGGAGTAACCCAGAGCTTTCAGGCGCAAGTGTGACTAACTATGCTTTTGCTCAGGGATTAGGTACATCATTTGGTGCAACAATTGTAACAGTTGGCCTATTATTTTTTGCTTTCACCACAATTTTAGGTTGGTGCTACTACGGTGAACGTTGTTTCCTTTATCTAGTTGGTATCCGTGGTATTAAAGTGTATCGCTTCGTGTTTATTGTTCTGGTTGGGGCAGGCTCCTTCCTGACTTTAGATTTAATTTGGATCTTAGCGGATATCGTGAATGGTTTAATGGCCTTCCCGAACTTAGTCGCATTAATTGGTTTACGCAAAGAGATTATTTCAGAAACCAAAGATTACTTTGAACGTTTAAAAGCCACACAACATGATCAAGATGAATTAGCCTAATTCATGTCGTAAAAATAAAAGGGAAGCTGAACGCTTCCCTTTGTTGTTTACAGCTTTACATCATAACAAGTTTACACGGAAATGAAATCACATTTTTTCAGAAATTAGATCCCGATCATATTTTTGAACATTTGTTTTTTTATTTACCTAAAAGCACTTGAAAAAGTGGTTCAAGGTCGATATGTTGTTATTAAAGATGAACGGAACCGAAGGGTTCATTTAAGCAAAAGAGGTAAATGCTATGACACTCAATATCACAAGTAAACAAATGGAAATCACCCCTGCAATTCGTGAACATGTGGAGGGAAGACTTGCAAAATTAGAGAAATGGCACACTCAACTGATTAGCCCACATTTTGTTTTAAGTAAAGTACCAAACGGCTTTTCAGTAGAGGCTTCAATTGGAACTCCATTAGGTAATCTGTTAGCCACTGCAACGGCTGATGATATGTATAAAGCGATCAATGAAGTCGAAGAAAAATTAGAACGTCAATTAAATAAACTTCAACATAAAGGCGAATCCCGCCGAGCAGATGAGCGTTTGAAAGATTCTTTTGAAAAATAGAGAATAATG
>CAUETL010000024.1:0-17148 GCA_959020685.1 Parahaemophilus parainfluenzae
CCGATTACTAAAGATGTCAAAAATTCATTTCGTGGCAAATCCATTAGTGAATATTCATCTTCAAGGACGCTTTGATACCTATCCAAAACGTCGTGGTGTAACACGAGTAAAAGAGATGCTTAAAAATAACATCAATGTTTGTTTTGGCCATGATGATGTGTTTGATCCTTGGTATCCGCTTGGTACAGCGAATATGCTACAGGTATTACACATGGGATTACATGTTTGCCAGTTAATGGGATATGGTCAAATTAATGATGGTTTGAAACTGGTCACTGAAAATAGTGCGAAAGCATTAGGTTTAACGGATTATGGAATCCAAGAAGGTAACAGTGCAAACTTTATTGTATTGCCTGCAGAAAATGGCTTTGATGCCGTACGCCGTCAAGTTCCTACACGTTATTCGATTCGTCATGGTAAGGTGATTTCAGAAACGCAGTTGGCGAAAACTACCATTCATTTATCTGATAGCGAACAAGTAAACTATCGTTAATTACTGAAAGTGCGGTGAAAATTTAAGACAAATTTAAACCGCACTTTTCTTTTTAAATTTTATATCAATTCCATTCATATAAAATCACAACAAAATTCACATCCATCTAGACGTCTAAATCTTTAATGAGGACGTTAATTTTGTTACACTCAGTCTATCTTAGAATTAATTAAATATAGGAAAGCAAAATGAGTAAACTTTTTCCAAATGCCACTATTCGTACTTCTGCGCCATATCGTTTTGATATTGTAGGCAGTTTTTTACGCCCAGAGGCTTTAAAACAGGCTCGTTATCAATGTAGTTGTGGTGATATTTCTTGTGCTGATTTAACGCAAGTTGAGGATGCAGAAATTGCAAAATTGGTAGAGCATCAAAAAAATGTCGGATTACATGCCGTGACCGATGGTGAATTTCGTCGTACTTTTTGGCATTTAGATTTCTTAGCTGCATTAGATGGTGTGAAAGAAGTGGATGCTGAAAAATTCTCAGTGCAATTTAAACACGATAATGTACGTCCAAAAACGTTAAAAATTGTGGATAAAATTGGTTTTTCAGAGAGCCATCCTTTCGTTGAACATTACCGCTCATTGCAAAAGATAGCAGGGGAGACTGAAGTTAAATTAACAATTCCTTCTCCATCAATGCTACATTTAATTTGTACAGTACGTGCCACAGATTATCAGCCAATTGAACGTTATAAAGATAACAATCAGTTGTTATTAGATGATATTGCTGATGCTTATATTGATGCGATGAATATCTTTTATAAATTAGGCTGTCGTAACTTACAGTTGGATGATACAAGCTGGGGTGAATTTTGTGCGGAAGATAAACGTAAAACCTATACTGAGCGTGGTTTAGATTTAGATCAAATCGCCAAAGATTATGTGTATATGTTAAACAAAATCGTGGCAGCGAAACCAGCTGATTTAGCGATTACAATGCATATTTGTCGTGGTAATTTCCGTTCAACTTGGTTCTCTGCTGGTGGTTATGAGCCTATCGCAGAAACCTTATTTGGCCACTGTAATGTGGATGGTTTCTTCTTAGAGTATGACAGTGATCGTGCAGGTGATTTCAAACCTTTACGCTTTATTAAAAATCAACAAGTAGTGTTAGGATTAATCACCTCTAAATCGGGTGAGTTAGAAAACCGTGATGAAATTATTGCTCGTATTAAAGAAGCGGCGCAATATGTGGATATCAATCAACTTTGCTTAAGTCCACAATGTGGTTTTGCTTCAACAGAAGAAGGCAATATTCTGACGGAAGAGCAACAATGGAAGAAACTCGAATTTATCCGTAGTATCGTGGAAGAAGTTTGGGGTAAATAATCTAGCTTAGAATGCAAAAGAGATAATCGTAAAGGCGGTTATCTCTTTTTGTTCATAAAAGTGCGGTTAAAAATGACCGCATTTTTACACAATAAAAAAGGAAGTCGATAGACTTCCTTTTATGTTATTGCAATTTAATTATTTTTGACGCATTGCAGGGAATAGGATCACATCACGGATAGATGGTGCATTAGCATAAAGCATTGCTAAGCGGTCGATACCTAAACCTTCACCTGCTGTTGGTGGTAAGCCGTGTTCAAGTGCAACTACGAAGTCATCATCTTTAAACATTGCTTCATCGTCACCCGCTTCTTTCGCTGTAACTTGCGCATCAAAACGTTCATTTTGGTCTTCAGCATCGTTTAATTCTGAGAAACCATTACCAATTTCACGTCCGCCGATGAATAATTCAAAGCGGTCAGTTACTTCTGGGTTTTCATCGTTACGACGTGCAAGTGGAGAAATCTCAGCTGGATGTGCCATTAAGAAGGTAGGTTGAATTAAGTGATGTTCAGCCACTTCTTCAAAGATCGCATTCACGATAGAGCCGAGACCCCAAGATTTTTGTACTTCAATACCTAAGCGTTCAGCGGTTGCTTTTGCACGATCGAAATCATAAAGATCTTCTTTTACGATACCTTTATCTGCACCATATTTAATGGTTGCATCATGTAATGTAATACGCTCAAATGGTTTGCCGAAGTCAAATTCTAAATCACCGTATTTCACAATGGTTGTACCAAGAATATCAATGGCTAGTTTGCGTAATAATTCTTCGGTGTTATCCATTAAATCATGATAATCCGCATAAGCTTGGTAGTATTCAAGCATAGTGAATTCAGGGTTATGACGAACAGAAACCCCTTCATTACGGAAGTTACGGTTTAATTCGAATACGCGTTCAAAACCACCAACCACTAAACGTTTTAAGTAAAGCTCTGGTGCAATACGAAGATACATATCTACATCTAACGCATTGTGGTGAGTGATAAATGGGCGAGCAGACGCACCGCCTGGAATCACTTGTAGCATTGGGGTTTCCACTTCCATGAAACCTTTAGAAATAAAGAATTCACGAATACCCGCCACCACTTTTGAACGAATCACAAAAGTACGACGAGATTCTTCATTAGAAATTAAATCTAAGTAACGTTGACGATAACGCGCTTCCATGTCGGTTAAACCATGGAATTTGTTTGGTAATGGACGAAGTGCTTTGGTTAAAAGTTGTACTTCAGTTGTTTTAATGGTTAATTCATTAGTTTTGGTTTTGAAAAGTGTACCTTTCACCCCAATAATATCGCCTAAATCCCAGCTACCTACATCTTCGGCATAAACGCCTTCAGGAAGATTATCACGAGCAACATATAATTGGATTTTGCCACTCATATCTTGCAAGGTAATAAAGGTGGCTTTACCCATTGCACGACGAGTCATAATACGACCGGCAACGGTTACTTCAATGGCTTTTTCTTTTAATGCTTCACCATCTTCAGCTTCATACTTATCATGTAAATCTTGGGCAAGGGCGTCACGACGGAATTGATTCGGGAACGCATTACCTTTTTTACGTAATGCGGCTAATTTTTCACGGCGAACGAGCATTTCGCCATGGAGATCTAATTCTTTTACTTCTTGCTCTGACATATCCTTTACCTCGCTAGTTTGTAATTAGAATGTGATTTATTGAAAATAAACAGGTTTCTTCTATTCTACCCATAGCATGGTTTTTTGTTAAGCCTTTTTTAATTAAGTTATCCTTTTTATCTAGAAAGTTGTCGGAATTTAATTGGTAGAGATGAAATTGTGCCATTTTTCCACATAAGATAATTTTATCTTTGGCTCTTGAATCATGTTCACCGTGTATGTAAAAAAAAGAGCGGTCAACTTTCCAAAGGGTTTAAACTCTGAAAATACTGACCGCTCTTTGCGTAGAATGATTAATTAAAGATCGAAATCACCGAAATCATTGGTATCGACTTTAGAATCAATTTGACCAACAAGGTAAGAACTCACTTCGACCTCTTGTGGCGCTACTTGTACATTGTCAGAAACAAGCCATGCGTTAATCCATGGAATTGGGTTAGAACGCGCACCAAATGGCAATGGAAGACCGACCGCTTGCATACGGATATTGGTGATATATTCCACGTATTGCACCAAAATGTCTCTGTTCAAACCAATCATTGAACCGTCTTTAAACAAATAATCAGCCCACTCTTTTTCTTGCTCTGCAGCAGCTAAGAATAAATCATAGGCTTCTTGTTTACATTCTTCCGCAATTTCTGCCATTTCAGGATCGTCTTGACCAGCACCCATGATGTTTAAAATATGCTGTGTACCCGTTAAGTGTAAGGCTTCATCCCGCGCGATAAATTTAATGATTTTCGCATTACCTTCCATTAATTGACGTTCTGCAAAGGCAAAGGAACAAGCAAAGGATACGTAGAAACGAATCGCTTCAAGTGCGTTCACACTCATCAAGCAAAGGTAAAGTTGTTTTTTCAGATTACGTAATGTCACCACACATTCTTTACCGTCTACAGTATAAGTGCCTTCGCCATATAGACTGTAAAGTTGGCTATCACGAATTAAATCATCGTAGTAAGAAGAAATATCACGCGCACGTTTGATGATTTCTTCGTTAGTCACGATGTCATCAAACACGATAGATGGATCGTTCACAATATTACGAATAATGTGCGTGTAAGAACGAGAGTGGATGGTTTCAGAGAAGGTCCAAGTTTCAATCCAAGTTTCTAATTCAGGAATAGATACTAACGGTAATAATGCAACGTTCGGGCTACGGCCTTGAATAGAATCTAATAAGGTTTGATATTTTAAGTTACTGATGAAAATGTGTTTTTCATGTTCAGGTAACGCAGCATAGTCGATACGATCTTGCGACACATCGACTTCTTCCGGACGCCAGAAGAAAGAAAGTTGTTTTTCAATGAGCTTTTCAAATGTCTCATATTTTTGTTGATCGTAACGGGCAACGTTAACGTTTTGACCAAAGAACATCGGTTCTTTTAACTGGTCGTTTTTGGTTTGTGAGAAAGTGGTGTATGCCATTTTTGTTTGTCCTTTAATCTTAAGAGTAAAGTGCGGTCATTTTTTAAACGTTTTTTCATGCTGGCGCAAGCGTCTTCGCTTGTACCTTTAGTCAATTTATTTAGCACAAGCGTGAACGCTTGCGTTATCGGAAACGCTAGTGCTATTAAGTTTATATAATGCGGTATTTCTACCGCATTATTATAGGTTACGCCTTAACTAAAAAACACCATGCTTGGTATCCATAGTCTTTAGCATAAAGGATTTTATTTGAGTTGCCTCTGACCTTTCTAAAAGGCACGCAAACCCATTTATACCCTTTGGGTGTCTTTTTTTGATGAGCCATAATAACTCTCCTATATTAGACAAAATTGCCTCCACTTACTAGTGGACAACTAGAACTCTTTAGATTAGAATGGCTCACCTTTTTCCGAAAGGAGTTATTCTTTTAAAGAGCGTTGGATACAGCGGAAGGATAACTATATCAATAATAAATACTGCAATATTTATTATTCCCTTAAAGGCTCACTAAGATAATTCTTTATGAGCCTTTAGTTTTTTTATCAAATCTTACAAGCTCCGCCTGCACAGCCATCATCTAAATCTTCTTGACTATCTTCAGCACCATCACGGGTGTTTTGATAGTAGAGGGTTTTTAAGCCGTATTTGTAAGCGGTTAAAAGATCTTTTAACAACACTTTCATTGGTACTTTACCGTCTTCAAAACGTTTTGGATCGTAGTTGGTATTTGCAGAGATCGCTTGATCCACGAATTTTTGCATAATGCCGACTAAGTGTAAGTAACCATCATTGCTTGGAATATCCCAAAGTAATTCGTAGTTATCGCTTAAGTTCTCATAATCTGGTACGACTTGTTTTAAGATACCATCTTTTGACGCTTTAATACTTACATGACCACGTGGTGGTTCGATACCGTTTGTTGCGTTAGAAATCTGTGAAGAGGTTTCTGATGGCATTAATGCAGTTAAGGTTGAGTTACGTAAACCAAACTCTTTGATTTCTTGACGTAACGTTTCCCAATCATAATGCAATGCTTCTTGCGTTAAGCTATCGATATCTTTCTTATACGTATCGATTGGTAAAATACCTTTCGCGTAATTGGTTTCATTGAAGTATTCACATGCACCTAATTCTTTCGCTAAGTTCATGGAGGCTTTCAATAGATAGTATTGAATCGCTTCAAATGTACGGTGAGTTAAATCGTTCGCTGAACCATCAGAATAACGCACACCATTTTTCGCTAAATAATACGCATAGTTAATTACACCAATACCAAGTGAACGACGACCTAATGAAGAGCGTTTTGCCGCTGGAACAGGGTAGCCTTGATAATCAAGTAATGCATCTAATGCACGTACTGCAAGATCTGCCAAGTTATCTAACTCATCTAAATTATCTAATTTACCTAAGTTAAATGCAGAAAGCGTACAAAGGGCAATTTCACCATTTTCATCATGGAAATGTTGTAATGGTTTAGTTGGTAATGCAATTTCTAAACATAAGTTAGATTGACGCACCGGTGCAACAAGCGGATCAAACGGTGAGTGAGTATTACAGTGATCCACGTTTTGGATATAAATACGACCAGTTGATGCACGTTCTTGCATTAATAAAGAGAATAACTCAACGGCTTTTACAGAACGTTTGCGGATATTTGGATCCTGTTCGTATTTCACGTAAAGTTCTTCAAATTTATCTTGATCAGCAAAGAAAGCTTCATAAAGTCCAGGTACGTCTGAAGGGCTGAATAAAGTAATGTCTTCGCCTTTAATTAAGCGTTGATACATTAATTTGTTTAATTGTACGCCGTAATCCATATGACGAACACGGTTATCTTCCACACCACGGTTATTTTTCAATACTAATAGGCTTTCAACTTCTAAGTGCCAAATCGGGTAGTAAACTGTCGCTGCACCACCACGTACGCCACCTTGTGAACAAGATTTGACGGCACTTTGGAAGTGTTTATAGAATGGAATACAGCCTGTATGGAAGGCTTCACCACCACGAATTGGGCTACCTAACGCACGAATTGCACCTGCATTTACCCCGATACCAGCACGTTGTGAAACGTATTTCACGATTGCTGCAGAGGTAGCGTTAATAGAGTCTAAGCTGTCACCACATTCAATCAATACACAAGAGCTGAATTGACGCGTAGGCGTACGAACCCCCGCCATGATAGGCGTAGGTAAAGAAATCTTAAAGGTTGATGTTGCATCATAGAAACGACGAATGTAATCCAAACGGGTTTCTTGTGGATATTTTGAGAATAAGCTCGCTGCAACTAATAAATAAAGGAATTGCGCAGATTCATAGATCTCACCGGTTACACGGTTTTGAACTAAGTATTTTCCTTCTAATTGTTTTACTGCGGCATAAGAAAAGGTCATATCACGCCAGTGATCAATAAACCCATCCATTTCATCCCATTCTTCACGAGTATAGTCGGCTAAAAGTGCAGGATCGTATTTGCCCATACGCACTAATTTTTTCACATGATCGTATAAACGAGGCGGATCAAAATGGCCATACGCTTTTTTACGTAAATGGAAAACCGCAAGACGTGCCGCAAGATATTGATAATCAGGAGTATCTTTGCTGATTAGATCTGCTGCTGCTTTAATAATGGTCTCATGAATATCAGAGGTACGAATACCTTCATAGAATTGAATATGAGAACGCAATTCAACTTGAGAAACAGACACGTTTTCCAAGCCTTCAGCCGCCCAAGTAATCACACGGTGAATTTTGTCTAAATTGATTTGTTCAAGCGTACCATCGCGCTTTGTAACCATTAATCCTTTGTTCATGGAAGATAAACCTGCTAGAGAGATGACTTTAAAAAACACAAGATATAGTGTTATGAAAAATAACGATGCACAAGATAGAGTGTTTTAAAATTGAATTCAAGCAGTAAATTTTTTACTTACATTATTGACAAAAGATAAGTCATTTAAAATAAATAACTTTTTTTTGAAGTGATGTTTTTTTAGGCAGGATCTTTTTTGTAAATCTTTGTAAAGAAAAAAAGTGCGGTCAAAAATTAGATGATTTTGACCGCACTTTAAGAGTTAAAAAATTAATTAATTCAAATATTTAAATACTTTGACAACTTTTTGAACACCAGTAACTTTACTTGCAATTTCTGCCGCTGAGTCACCTTGTGATTGAGTGACGTTTCCGAGTAAGAATACTTCACCATTTTCGGTGATCACTTTCACATCTGTTGCTTTTACATTATCGCCTACAAAGAGTTTAGATTTAATTTGTGTCGTAATCCAACTATCTTTTGTAATTTGCCCAAAAGTAATTTTTGGCCCAATACGTAATTCATTGTATACGTCGTTTACACCTTCTACACCTTTTGCAAGACTAGTTGCGGTTTCTTTTACACTTCCATTAGGAACTTGACCAATTAACAGTACGCGACCACTGTAAGAAACAGCATTAACACGACCTTCTGATTTAATTTGTGCATCTTTATCTAATGCGTGTCCAACTTTTAATTCTAGGGTTTCATCATCTACCTGAGTACCCATTGTTCGAGGATCTGTCGCGACTTTTGCGCCCGCAGCAGCGCCACCAACAACCGCAGCAGCACAGCCTTGTAATATAATTGATGTGCCAAGTATGAAGGCTAATTTTTTAAATTGGGTTAGTTTCATATTAATAATCTCCTTATTTATTAAAATGAGTTGGGTCAACTAATTTGTCAATTAGTCTAAGAAACACTCTAGTTAGAAAATCTTTTAATGTCAAGCTCTTGGGAAAAGTGTGCTATCAATAAGCTCACAAAGTGCGTTAATCACGAATAAATGGTTTTCTAAAATACGTGTTTCTTTATTGGCTGGAATGGAGATCTCTAAATCAGTTTCAGCCAATACACCTTGAATAGCATCGTTATTTGAACCCGTTAAAGCAATCACCTGAATTTCTTTATTAACTGCATTGGAAATCGTATTTAGCACGGCTTTTTCTGTTCCTAAAGGGGCAAAGGCGAGCAATAAATCGCCAGGCTTAGCGATAGCGTTAAATTGATGTTGATAAAGTTGATCGGCTGGTTGATCAAAAACCAGTGAAGAACCGACCGCACTTTCAAGGCTAAGCAGTACAGAAGGCAGACTAGGGCGTTCAAAATCATAGCGATTAAGCAGATTTGATACTAAAAATTGTGCATTAGCGTAAGAGCGAGAGACCCCACAAGCAATGACCTTATTACTACTCAGTAAACATTGCATCACCATTTGTGCGGCAGTAGCAATATTTTCTGATAGTAGGCTAGAAGCAGAAATTTGAATCTGAATACTTTCGCTATAAATGTCTTTGACTTTTTGTAACATAATTAGAAACGATTAATCGAGGAAATTAGGAAACCATTGAATATCGCTGGTCGTTTTACCAAAGGCTATAAGATCAAAACGGCAATCCGCATCTTCAAGACTTAGATTGCGTTTAGCAAGCCATAAATTTGCAGCATTCAGCCATTTTTGTTGCTTTTGCCAATCCACACTTTCAACAGCGGATCCAAATGTCGAGCTGGATCGTTGACGTACTTCAACAAAAACGATCGTTTGGCCGTCTTGCATAATAAGATCCAATTCACCACATTTAAAATATTGATTCGCGGTGATGAATTTAAGGCCTTTGGTTTCTAAGAAAAGGCGGGCTTGATGTTCAAAGCCCGCCCCTTGTTGACGTTTTAATGAAAACATGGATTAGTTTGCAACCGGTACCACGTTACTATCTTGTACTTGATACCAAGTCATATCGCGATCCACATTACAGTTTGGACCCGCGCTAAGCTGACCGGTTAAACCACTTAATGTATAGCCTGGTACTTGGCGTAATTCATTAAAGTGGTTGATGAGCAACCAAGCATCGGCACCCATTGCATATAAGCGCATTAATTGGAATTCGCCACCAGTTGAACTTGCCACTTTTTGATATTGTGAAGAATCCGTTTCTTTAAAGAATGGAATATCACTAAATTGAACGCCATTCATTTTTGCATAGTATTCCGCAGTATTGCTTGCCGCATTTGAACGAGAACTTGCATAAATGCGAACATTCGGATTGCTTGTATCTAAATAACCTTTAATTTCTGCTAATTCATCTGGCGATGACACAACATAAAGTCCAGCTGTATCTTGTGAAGCACCTTGGAAGAAGTAGGTAATATCAGCTGGTAAGTTATAGTAGCGAATATTCGCATCTGTACCCGCTAAACGTTGCCAACGTACGTTGAACGCATTCCCCACACGTTGTCCTAAATCATTTTGTGGCATGGCAACGATTGGGTTACGAATACCGTCTTTCCACATTTTGTTTGCTGCAGATTCCGCTTCATCTTCTGGTGATAAACCGTAATAGCACACTTGGTTAATCGCACGTGCATTTGGTGTTGCATTTAAAGCTAACACGTCCATACCTTGCACTTCAGCAGGATTTGAAATAATGGCATCTACGTTTTGTTTGAGTAATGGTCCTACTAACGCTTTAATACCTGAAGCTTTTGCTTGAGCGATGATCTCGTTAATTGGAGTCGTAGAGGAGTCAAACACTTGTACTGGAATAGTTGAATCGCCTTTTGCTTCATTAAAACCCGATTGAATGGTTGAGCCTAAAATTTGACCATCACCACTTAAAGGTAACACTAAACCAATTTGTGCTACATTAGTTTGTTGGAAATTCAACATACTTTGTAATTCTTTCGGGAATAAGATTGCAGCTGCATGATTTGGATAAGCCGATTTCCAGCTTTGTAACACTTGGCTTAATTGCACTGGCTGACGAATGTTATCGTTATATGCCTTGATTAAAGTGAGCCAGCCACCTAATGCAACACTGCCTTCATCTGATGCATTATTAATGACACCTGTATTGGCTGAACGCAATAAAGCCCAAGTTTTATCTACATTATCTTGACGTCGTTGTACATCCGTTAAGTTTTCATCCATTTTGATGCGTGCTTTCACTGCTTCAATCACGTCTTTACGATTTTCTGCAGTCTGAGCAAAAGTTTCGTAATAACGAGATTTTTGTGATGGACTTAATTTAGTCAGATCGAGTGCACGCAATTTACCTTCAGCAACATCATTATTGCCTTTTGCTGCGGCGATGCGTGCTTCAATTAACGTGCGATCTAATTGTTGTGCTTCGTTTAAGTCAACTAACTCCGTTAATAGCTCTTCCGCTTGGGGTACTTTATTTTCAGAAATTAATACACGAGCTGCTAAGAGTTTGTATGTTTGTTGATCTTCTTTATCCTGTGTTTGCCCTAATTTGTTCATATAAAATTCAGAACTTGCATTGGCATCACGTTGTAATGTTTGGGTAAAGCTGCTGCCAAATAAGTTAGAACAACCTGCTAACGCAACGGACAATAAAATCGGCATTAAACGTTTTTTAAAACGACCGCCTTGTAATAGAATAGACATATTCGCTCCATAATGAATAAATCAATAATGGGCGATCTTACTTATCTCACAATGTAAAAGCAAACAAAAATGAATGATTTAACCGGAATTTTATATATTGTCGCCACGCCAATCGGGAATTTACAAGATATTACACAACGTGCTTTAGAGACCTTTTCACAAGTGGATTTAATTGCCGCAGAAGACACGCGCCACAGTGGTTTATTGCTTAGTCATTATGGTATCAAAAAGCCTTTTTTCGCCTTGCATGATCACAATGAACAAGAAAAAGCTCATATATTGGTCGAAAAGCTAAAACAAGGTACGAATATTGCATTAATTTCTGATGCAGGGACACCTTTAATTAGCGATCCAGGTTTTCATTTAGTGCGTCAATGTCGTGAGGCAGGTATTAAAGTGGTGCCATTACCAGGCGCTTGTGCGGCAATTACGGCATTATGTGCATCGGGAATCGCATCTGATCGTTTTTGCTTTGAAGGTTTTTTACCTGCGAAAACCAAGGCTCGTAAGGATAAGTTAGAAAACGTTGCGGAAGAAGACCGAACTTTAATCTTCTATGAATCAACACACCGCATTTTAGATACCCTTGCCGATATGCAAGATGTATTAGGTGGTGAACGCTATGTAGTACTTGCCCGTGAAATTACGAAAACGTGGGAAACCATTGCAGGGGATAAATTAAGTGATCTTCGTCAATGGTTAAGTGAAGATCCGAATCGCACAAAAGGTGAAATGGTATTAATTGTAGAAGGCAAACCCAAATCAGAAGATAGCGACGAATTTGCACCACAAGCAATTAAAGCGCTCACTTTGATCGCCAAAGAATTACCCTTAAAAAAAGCGGCTGCGATTGTGGCAGAACTTTATGGTTATAAGAAAAATGCCTTATACCAATTTGGATTGGATAATTTAGATTAGTCAAAAACTATCCCCCTCTTTAGCAAAGAGGGGTGAGGGGAGATTTGGCAGAATTAAATTTTATAAATGTCGGAGAACAAATGTTAAAACAGGTTTCAGATACCTTACTTGCACCAAGTAATTTATCTCATCAATCATTGCTTAATATTTTTGATGTGATGTCACATCGTCATATTGATTATGCGGATCTTTATTTTCAATTAAGCCAAGATGAAAGCTGGGTATTAGAAGACAGCATTATTAAAGAAGGTGGCTTTCATATTGATCGCGGTGTTGGTGTACGCGCAGTTTCTGGAGAGAAAACAGGCTTTGCGTATTCCGATCAAATTAACTTAGCGTCATTACAACAATGTGCAGAGGCCGTAAAAGGTATCGCACAAATTAAAGAAGGCAATTTAATTTCGCCTCAAGCATTTAATGCGGTGAATGCAGTTCAGCGTTATGCAGCGATTAATCCGTTAGAAAGTTTAAGCAAAGAGAAAAAGATCGAGTTATTGTACCTCGTAGATCGTACAGCACGAGCTGAAGATCCTCGTGTCACTCGTGTCTCTGCTGCATTAAGTTCAATTTATGAAGAAGTATTAGTAGTCGCAACAGATGGTACACTGGCCGCAGATATTCGTCCGCTTGTGCGTTTATCCATTTCGGTTCTCGTGGAAGAAGATGGTAAACGTGAGCGAGGTAGTTGTGGTTCAGGTGGGCGTTTTGGATTAGATTGGTTCTTCGAAGTGGTAAATGGGGATATTCGTGCCGTTAATTTTGCAAAAGAAGCGGTTCGTCAAGCCCTTGTGAATCTAAGTGCGGTCGCAGCGCCAGCAGGATTAATGCCTGTGGTATTGGGAGCCGGCTGGCCTGGCGTATTGCTTCATGAAGCGGTGGGACACGGTTTAGAAGGGGATTTCAACCGCAAAGAAAGCTCTTTATTTACAGGAAAAATTGGTGAGTTAGTGACGTCGCCATTATGTACCATTGTGGATGACGGCACATTACAAAACCGCCGTGGTTCTTTAACCATTGATGATGAAGGCGTGCCAAGTCAGTGTAACGTTTTAATCAAAGACGGGATTTTACAAGGCTACATGCAAGATAAACTCAATGCGCGATTAATGGGGGTAAAACCAACAGGAAATGGGCGTCGTGAATCTTATGCGCATTTGCCAATGCCGCGAATGACGAATACCTATATGTTGGCCGGTCAAAGTAAATTTGACGATTTAATCGCTTCTGTGGATCGTGGTATTTATGCACCGCACTTTGGTGGTGGGCAAGTAGACATTACCTCAGGTAAATTTGTGTTCTCGACATCTGAAGCTTATCTTATTGAAAAAGGCAAAATTACCAAACCGGTTAAAGGGGCTACGTTGATTGGCAGCGGTATCGATGTGATGCAAAAAGTTTCGATAGTTGCAGATGAAACTGATTTGGATCTTGGTATCGGTGTATGCGGCAAAGATGGCCAAAGTGTGCCAGTCGGTGTTGGTCAGCCAGCCTTGAAAATAGATGAAATCACCGTTGGTGGAACCAATTAAACATACAGCCCGATAATCATATCGGGCTTTTTATTTCCTTCGTATCTAAGTGCGGTCCGTTTTTCATCTATTTTTGATTAATCAGTTTCTGATGAATAATCATTGCTTTAGGTTAAAAGTTAAACACACTACGCGTTTATCTCGATTCTTTTATGATCCCTATCACAATATCTTGTAAAACCAGTTAAAAAAAATTCCCCAAATAACCGTAATAAGTGATACATTTACCATCGCATGACTTTTTGTCATTTAAGAGACAGGGACAGGCGTGAGTTTGTCTGAAATTTCATCAACCAGAGGGAAACATTTATGTTAATTGGTGTACCTAGAGAACTGCTTGATAGCGAAAATCGTGTGGCGGCGACGCCAAAAACGGTTCAGCAGATCTTAAAACTGGGCTTTGACGTTATCGTAGAACATGATGCGGGATTTAAAGCGAGTTTTGAAGACCAAGCATTTATCGATGCCGGCGCAAAAATTGGCTCAAGTTCAGAAGTGTGGCATTCGGATGTGATTTTTAAAGTGAATCCACCAACGGATGCAGAAATTGATCAAATGAAGGAAGGTGCAACACTTGTGAGCTTCATTTGGCGCGCACAAAATCCGGATTTAATGAAAAAACTCACGTCGAAAAAAATTAATGTATTAGCGATGGATTCTGTGCCACGTATTTCCCGTGCGCAAGCGCTTGATGCATTAAGCTCTATGGCGAATATTTCTGGTTATCGTGCGGTGATTGAAGCAGCTCATGAATTTGGTAGTTTCTTCACCGGACAAATTACTGCGGCAGGTAAAGTACCACCAGCAAAAGTGTTAGTCATTGGTGCGGGTGTTGCAGGTCTTGCCGCGATTGGTGCAGCCAATAGCCTTGGTGCGATTGTACGTGCTTTTGACTCTCGTCCTGAAGTAAAAGAACAAGTACAAAGTATGGGCGCGTCTTTCTTAGAAATTGATTTCAAAGAAGAAGGCGGCAGCGGCGATGGTTACGCGAAAGTAATGTCAGAAGAATTTAACCGTCGCGCGATGGAGCTTTATGCGGAACAAGCGAAAGAAGTGGATATCATTATTACCACTGCAGCGATTCCAGGTAAACCAGCCCCTCGCTTGATCACAAAAGAAATGGTTGATTCTATGAAACCAGGTTCTGTGGTGGTGGACTTAGCGGCTGCAACAGGTGGTAACTGTGCTTACACTGAAGCAGGAAAAGTAGTCACCACTGAAAACCAAGTTAAAATTATTGGTTACACCGATTTCCCAAGTCGTTTACCAACACAATCTTCCCAACTTTACGGTACAAACTTAGTTAATTTATTAAAACTACTTTGTAAAGAAAAAGACGGCAAGATCAATATCGATTTTGACGATGTGGTATTACGTGGTGTGACTGTGGTGCTTGATGGTGAAGAAATTCCACCAGCGCAAATTCAAGTGTCAGCACAACCAAAACAAGAAGCGAGAGCGGCACAAAGTGCGGTTAAAAAAGAGGAAGAAAAACCGGCAGATCCTCGCATCAAATACGGTGTGATGGCAGGTGTAGGCGTGTTATTCCTCTGGCTTGCGTCTGTAGCGCCAGCGGCATTCCTTTCTCACTTCACCGTATTCGTATTGGCTTGTGTAGTCGGTTACTACGTGGTTTGGAACGTCAGTCACGCTTTACACACACCACTTATGGCGGTAACCAATGCGATTTCAGGTATCATCATTGTGGGTGCATTACTGCAAATTAGACAACCAACAGGCAACTTCTTTATTGATGCATTAGCCTTTGTGGCAATCTTGGTGGCAAGCATTAACATCTTTGGTGGTTTCCGTGTAACCCAACGTATGTTGGCGATGTTTAGAAAAGGTTAAGGAGAAGACGATGTCTGAAGGTTTAGTACAAGCAGCCTATATTATCGCTGCATTACTTTTCATTATGAGCTTAGCCGGTCTTTCTAAACATGAAACGGCAAAAGCCGGTTGTTGGTATGGTATTGTCGGTATGACAATTGCCCTTGTGGCAACTATTTTTGGCCCGCAATCTGAAGGTACATTATGGATCATTATTGCGATGATCATCGGTGGCGTGATTGGTGTTCAACGTGCATTAAAAGTTGAAATGACTGAAATGCCTGAACTCGTTGCGATCCTTCACAGCTTTGTAGGTTTAGCAGCAGTGCTCGTAGGCTTTAACAGTTACGGTTTAACACACGAAACCGATCCTGTATTAATGAATATCCATAACGTTGAAGTATTCTTAGGGATCTTCATCGGTGCGGTAACATTTACGGGTTCTATCGTAGCATTCGGTAAATTAAGCGGCAAAATCAATTCAAAAGCGTTAATGTTGCCACATCGCCATAAATTAAATTTAGCGGCATTAGTGGTTTCTGCTTTCTTGATGGTGGCATTCTTAAACAACCCAGATAATATCTTCCCAGTGTTACTCATGACCGCGATTGCACTTGCATTCGGCTGGCACTTAGTGGCATCTATCGGTGGTGCGGATATGCCGGTTGTGGTTTCAATGCTTAACTCTTATTCTGGTTGGGCAGCAGCTGCAGCAGGTTTCATGCTAAGCAATGACTTGCTTATCGTTACCGGTGCATTAGTGGGTTCTTCTGGTGCAATTCTTTCTTACATTATGTGTAAAGCGATGAACCGCTCATTTATCAGCGTTATCGCGGGTGGTTTTGGTAATGATGTTCAAGTGTCTTCTGATGAAGAACAAGGCGAACACCGTGAAACAACCGCAGAAGAAGTGGCTGAATTACTCAAAAATGCAAGCTCTGTAATCATTACGCCAGGATATGGTATGGCGGTAGCACAAGCGCAATATCCAGTGGCTGAAATTACGGCAAAATTGCGTGAGCGTGGTATTAACGTGCGTTTTGGTATTCACCCTGTTGCAGGTCGTTTACCGGGCCATATGAACGTACTTTTAGCGGAAGCGAAAGTGCCTTATGACATCGTGCTTGAAATGGATGAAATCAATGATGATTTCGCGGATACCGATGTAGTATTGGTTATCGGTGCAAACGACACTGTAAACCCGGCGGCAATGGAAGATCCAAACAGCCCAATCGCCGGTATGCCGGTGTTAGAAGTATGGAAAGCACAAAACGTTATCGTATTCAAACGCTCAATGGCGGTAGGTTACGCAGGCGTTCAAAACCCATTATTCTTCAAAGAAAACACTCAAATGCTCTTTGGTGATGCAAAAGAACGTGTTGATGACATTCTTACTGCATTAAACAAATAAGCAAAAAATTGAAGTAAAACTGACCGCACTTTGAGAGATTAAAGTGCGGTTTTTTTTATATGTTTTTTAGTGCTTATATGATTAAATAACCTAACTTTAAGAAGTGATACACTAACTT
>CAUETL010000025.1:0-17111 GCA_959020685.1 Parahaemophilus parainfluenzae
GTATTGAGCAAGAAGTGCGGTCAATTTTAGCTGATTTTGGCCAAGGTAGCGGACACGTGTTTAATTTAGGTCATGGTATTCACCAAGATGTGCCGGAAAGTGCGCCAAAAATCTTCGTGGATGCGATTCATGAGTTCTCTAAAGCCTATCATAAATAAGCGAGAAAAAAATGCGAAATCCGATTCACAAGCGTCTCGAAAATCTCGAAAGCTGGCAACATCTGACCTTTATGGCTTGCTTATGCGAGCGTATGGCACCTAACTTTGCCCTATTCTGCCAAATGACGGAACAAAAGCCTGCAGACAAAACCTATCACAACATTTTAAACTTAGTGTGGGAATTTCTAACGGTTAAAGAGGCAAAGATTAATTTCGAGAACCAATTAGAGAAACTTGAAGAAATTATTCCTGATGTGAATGATTATGACTTCTTTGGTGTGGTACCTGCTCTCGATGCTTGTGAAGCGCTAGGTGAATTGTTGCATGCGATTATCGCGGGCGAGACACTTGAAAAAGCAATTCAAATCAGCCAAATTTCATTAGGCACGGTTTGTTCTTTGTTAGAAACACAAGAAGATCGAGATCTTTCTGAAACTGAACTGAAAAGCCGTGAAGAAATTGAAGAAGAACTTGACCTTCAATGGCAAATCTATCGCTTACTTAAAGACTGTGAAAAACGCGATGTAGACTTGATTTTATCCCTCCGAAACGAGATAAAGCAGGAGGGAATCTCCAATATTGGTATAAAAATTGAGCAATAACGTGAGATTTGTCACAATTTTTGCAAATCGGGCTTTTATTTCCCCCCAAGTTCGATTAGACTTGCCCAAGCCGTAGCAGTTAAAAGCTACGCTTATTTGAATAGAGTCAATTTTAATTTAACAGAAGGTACAAATTTATGAACAAAACAGATTTAATCGATGCAATTGCAAGTGCAGCTGAATTAAACAAAAAACAAGCTAAAGCTGCATTAGAAGCGACTTTAGCAGCTATCACTGGTAGCCTTAAAAAAGGTGAACCTGTTCAATTAATCGGTTTCGGTACATTCAAAGTAAACAAACGTGCTGCACGTACTGGCCGTAACCCACAAACTGGTGCTGAAATCAAAATCGCAGCATCTAAAGTTCCAGCATTCGTATCTGGTAAAGCATTAAAAGACGCAATCAAATAATTAGTCTTAAAACGAATTTTAATTGAACCCTGCTTTGTCAGGGTTTTTTGTTGCCTAAATTTTAACTTTACAATCATCATTTTGCCGATATAATTCCGAACCGAAACTTATTACGGGATATAAATAATGAAACGAAACATTCAACACCGAAATACCCAACAACGCAGACATGCCATCATGCAACTTCTGCAAGAACAAGGTGAAGTCAGTGTTGAACAACTCGTACAGTTATTTGACACCTCTGAAGTGACGATTCGAAAAGATCTCACTGCATTGGAAAGTAATGGTTTCCTTCTTCGAAAATATGGTGGCGCCATTTTAATGCCACAAGAAATCATCGAAGAAGAACAAGATGATGAACTTTCGCAACGAAAGTTAGTCTTAGCAAAGGCAGCTGCAGAACGTATTCGTGATCACAATCGAATTATTGTGGATAGTGGCAGCACAACCGCCGCATTGATTAAACAGCTTAATCGCAAGCAAGGCTTGGTTGTGATGACGAATTCGCTTTCGGTGGCCACAGCATTACGTTCACTCGAAAATGAACCGACACTCTTAATGACGGGAGGCACTTGGGACACGCGTTCTGAATCCTTCCAAGGCAATATTGCCGAACAAGTGCTACGTTCTTATGACTTTGACCAATTATTTATTGGTGCCGATGGCATTGATTTAGAACGTGGTACAACAACATTTAATGAGTTGGTTCGCTTAAGCCAAGTGATGGCTGAAGTATCTCGTGAAGTGATTGTAATGGTGGAATCACAAAAAATTGGCAGAAAAATGCCAAATGTGGAATTAACCTGGCAGCAAATTGATGTGCTGATTACCGATAACAAATTATCTCAGGCTGACAAAGAAGCCATAATGGCGCAAGGCGTAGAAGTAATTTGTGTGGATGTGGCATAAAATGCGGTCAGAAAAACAAGACTTTTAATTTTATTAAATAAGGAAAAACTATGTGTGGTATTGTTGGTGCGGTAGCACAACGTGATGTAGCAGAAATTTTAATTAATGGTTTACACCGCTTAGAGTATCGTGGTTACGACTCAGCGGGTGTTGCCGTTGTGGATCCAAACCATGAATTACACCGCGTACGCTGCTTGGGTAAAGTAAAAGCCCTTGATGAAGCTGCTGCTGTAAAACCATTAATCGGTGGTACAGGGATCGCTCACACCCGTTGGGCAACTCATGGTGAACCGTCTGAAGCTAATGCTCACCCGCATACTTCGGGCAACTTTGCTGTCGTCCATAACGGTATCATCGAAAATCACGAAGAATTACGTGAATTACTTAAATCACGTGGCTATGTGTTTAATTCTCAAACTGATACCGAAGTAATTGCTCACCTTGTTAATTGGGAAATGCGTACAGCCTCAAATCTTCTTGAAGCTGTCCAAAAAACCGTAAAACAACTTACTGGTGCATACGGTATGGTTGTACTAGATCGTGAGCATCCAGAACATTTAGTGGCAGCGCGTTCAGGTAGCCCATTAGTAATTGGTTTAGGAATTGGTGAAAACTTCCTGGCATCTGACCAACTTGCGCTATTAAGCGTAACTCGTCGTTTCATCTATTTAGAGGAAGGCGATATCGCAGAAATCACACGTCGTACCGTGGATATTTACGATGCGAATGGTCAAAAAGTAGAACGTGAAGTACACGAGTCTAACCTTGAAAATGACGCTGCAGAAAAAGGCAAATTCCGCCATTTCATGCAAAAAGAAATCTATGAGCAACCAAATGCATTAATCAACACAATGGAAGGACGTATCCTTCACAACAACGTGATTGTGGATGCTATTGGTAATGGCGCAGCTGAAATTTTAGAAAAAGTTGAACACATTCAAATCGTGGCTTGTGGTACTTCTTATAATGCAGGGATGACTGCTCGTTACTGGTTTGAAGCACTTGCTGGCGTGAGCTGTGATGTCGAAATCGCATCTGAATTCCGCTATCGCAAATTTGTCACTCGTCCAAATAGCTTGTTAGTGACTATCTCTCAATCAGGTGAAACAGCGGATACCCTTGCAGCACTTCGTCTTGCAAAAGAAAAAGGTTACATGGCAGCCTTAACGATCTGTAACGTATCAAGTTCATCTTTAGTGCGTGAATCCGATCTTGCCTTCATGACTCGTGCAGGCGTTGAAGTCGGTGTGGCATCAACTAAAGCGTTTACCACTCAGTTGGCCGCATTATTAATGTTAGTCACTGCAATTGGTAAAGTAAAAGGCAATATCTCAAACGAACAAGAAGTGGAAATTGTAAAAGCGTTACAATCACTTCCGGCTGAAGTTGAAAAAGCCCTTGCATTTGATAAAGATATCGAAGCATTAGCAGAAGACTTCGCAGAGAAAAACCATGCACTATTCTTAGGTCGTGGTGAGTTTTACCCTATCGCAATGGAAGCTTCATTGAAATTAAAAGAAATTTCTTATATTCATGCTGAAGCTTATGCGGCAGGTGAATTAAAACACGGTCCATTAGCCTTAATCGATGCAGATATGCCGGTTATCGTGGTCGCACCAAACAATGAATTACTTGAAAAAGTGAAATCAAACATTGAAGAGGTACGTGCGCGTGGTGGTCAGCTTTATGTGTTCGCTGATAAAGAAGCAGGCTTCACACCAAGCGAAGGTATGAAAATTATCACTATGCCAAAAGTGAATGAAATTATTGCGCCAATTTTCTACACCGTTCCTATGCAATTATTGTCATACCATGTGGCATTAATTAAAGGAACCGACGTGGATCAACCTCGTAACTTAGCGAAATCGGTAACCGTAGAATAAAGTGCGGTTGGAAATCAGCACGTTTTAATGCAAAAAAGCACAGGTTTAATCCTGTGCTTTTTGTTTAAATAAACCGATAACCGTTCTCTGTTACTTCCAGAATTGAGGCATAATCCTTTCGCCAATCGCCTAACACAATTCGCGTGTACCCTTTTTCCTGATGGATGGCTTCTCGATGCGTATGACCGTGAATTAATCGATTTACGCCAAATTCTTTTACAGTTTGTGCCGTAAACGCTAAATTCACATCCATTATATCCAGTGACTTATATTGCTTATCTTGTTTACTCTTCGCGCGAATTTTCTCTGCAATTTTTAACCGCACTTTTAATGGCAAGCATAAAAACAATCTTTGTCGCCATTTTTGATGCACCTTTCGGCGAAATTGTTGATATTTCACATCATCAATACATAAGGTATCACCATGACAAATTAAGGTTTTCACACCATAAAGATCAACACAATGATAGTCAGGCAATAACGTTAAACCACAATCTTGTGCAAATTTTTTCCCTACCAAGAAATCTCGATTACCATGAATGAAATAGCAAGCTATACCCTTTTCTGTCAGTTTTTTTATCAACTGTTTTACTTGTGAGATTAAAGGTGAAGTTTCATCGTCACCAATCCAAAAATCAAAAAGATCTCCCAAAATATAAACCGCTTGTGCTTCTTGTGCTTTGTTTTGCATAAAATCGTTAAAAAGTGCGGTTAATTCCGGATGCGCTTCGCTTAAATGAAGATCTGCAATAAAATAAATGGGTTTCATAACTATTCCGTCATTTTTTTCATTAGATTAGCACACATTTTTGTGTAATTTGCTATACTTTCCAAAAATTTTAATTAGGTATTTTCTATGTTAAAAATCGCCAGAATTCTCATCGTTGCACTTTGTTGTATTTTAATTTGTGTGCTCGGTACGATCTATTCCTTTATTCGTTTTAAAAATCCAAGCAATGTGGGCGTTATGGCTCGCTGGTTTGGCCGCTTATACCCTTTATTTGGCTTAGAAGTAGAACACCGTTTTCCACAAAATAAAGAGAATATGCCGCGTTGTATTTATATCGGTAACCACCAAAATAATTTCGATATGGTAACCATCTCTTACATGGTACTCCCTCGCACAGTGAGTGTGGGTAAAAAAAGCCTAATTTGGGTTCCTTTCTTCGGTATTTTATATTGGGTAACCGGCAATATTTTCTTGGATCGTGAAAATCGTTCTAAAGCACACAGCACCATGACGGAACTTGCTCGTCGTATCAATAAAGACAACCTGTCAATTTGGATGTTCCCTGAAGGCACTCGTAGCCGTGGTCGAGGCTTATTGCCATTTAAAACAGGTGCATTCCATGCAGCAATTGCGGCAGGTGTGCCAATCGTGCCCGTTGTGTGCTCGACGACACATAACAAAATTGATTTAAATCGTTGGGATAACGGTAAAGTGATTTGTGAAATGATGGACCCGATTGATGTGTCATCCTACACAAAAGACAATGTCCGCGAACTTGCTACTTACTGCCACGATTTGATGGAAAAACGCATCACTGAACTCGATGCTGAAATTGCACAAGGAAAATAATATGTTGCGTCTTTCTCGTCGCCAATTATTAAAAACTACCGCAATTTCAACCGCACTTGCTGCCACACCTCAATCGGTATTGGCAGCGTCTCGTGAAAAATTAACCATTCCGCCGTTGATGGAAGCGAAACGTGGTCGTCCAATTATTCTTAATATGGAAGAAACCGGATACAAATTAGATGGTTCCCATAGTGTCAGTGTGTGGGGTTTTAACGGCAATTATCTTGG
This sequence comes from Parahaemophilus parainfluenzae, assembly GCA_959020685.1. Lineage (GTDB taxonomy): Bacteria > Pseudomonadota > Gammaproteobacteria > Enterobacterales > Pasteurellaceae > Haemophilus_D > Haemophilus_D parainfluenzae_T. The sequence continues at coordinate 5,770 of CAUETL010000025.1, forward strand.
ACCCACTATTCGCATCAAATCGGGTTCTTTTGCAAAACTCAATTATCACAACAATTTGCCACAAAGTATTGCTCTTTCTATTCAGGGATTACAAGCCAGTGGCGAATTATTTGGTGGCGCGGCAAAAGTCCTCAAAAAAGGGGAATCTTGGGCACCGATTATCCCAATAGACCAACCTGCCTCGACTTGCTGGTATCGTTCAGCGACCTTGGCTAACTCGGCTTATCAAACCTATCGCGGAATCGTCGGGATGTGGTTAATTGAAGATGATCAAAGCTTAAAATCTCAGCTACCTCATAAATACGGCGTGGACGATATTCCATTAATCTTACAAGACATGGAATTTAACGGCGACGGATTACAATTATTTAAGCAAAATCAACCGCACTTTGTCGGTAATCGTCTTCTCGTTAATGGACAAGAAGCGCCTTATCTTGACGTCCCTCGCGGCTGGGTGCGTTTACGCTTACTCAATGCCTCATTGGCAAGAGCCTATGATCTCCGTTTAGATAACGAACAAGACATGTTGCTCATTGCACGAGATTTAGGTTTTTTACCTCAAGGTAAAGCGATAAATTCTCTCATTCTTGCACCGGGAGAACGTGCAGAAGTGTTAGTCAATTTAAGCGAAGGAGAAGGTGTATCGCTCATCTCTGGGACTAAACGTGGTTTCTTCGACAAAATCAAAAATGTGTTCAGCTCAGGTAATGATTTTGCAGATAACACCGTTTTAGAACTTCGTCCACAAGGTGAAATCTCTGCATTCAGCAAAAAAATGAATGAGTCATTCAATACTGATGCCACAGCTATGCTCGAAAGTAAAATCGCCCAAGAACGCACCTTTGAATTGGATGTAACGAATGGCTTAATCAATAAACAACGCTTTGACCCGCGCCGTGTTGATGTTTCAGCTAAAGTCGGCACCGTCGAACGTTGGATCATCAACAGCTCGCTACCAGTAGGTTTCACCATTCAAGGCGCTAAATTTGTGATTGAAAGCCAAGATGACACCAACGTTGATGTGTCGGAACTCGCCTGGAAAGACACGGTTTGGGTGAAAAAGAAAGTACAAATTTTAGTAAAATTTGAACAACCTTCGTCAAATACTCATCCCTTCTTATTTGGCTCATCCAATTTAATGCTGGCAGATATGGGCTGCCTTGGTATAATGATTGTTCAATAAAATAATGATATAAAAAGGAATCTAACATGAAAAAAATCTCAACATTCGCTTTAATTGCGACCTTATTCTCAACTGGCACATTTGCTGTAGCACCAGAATCAAAAGAAACAGCTAAAGATACTGCAAATGAGCCTACTATTTATCTCTCTGTGTTTGATAGAACTCAGGAGCCATCACCTGATTTAAATAAAAAAGAAACCTCTCGTTCCAATAAAACTGAGAAAGTATGTTGGGTAGCAACGGGGAATTTTGGTAAAAAAGCAACGGTAAGTGAAACCTTTAAAGCTCAAGCCCAAAGTGAATTCACCAGTTCGATTGAAAATGCAAAAGTGGTGTCATCACCAAATAAAAAACTCCATACTATCACTTATACCAGACCAACATTAGAAAATGGCAAATACATGATGAACTGCTGGACATTCGACCGCAGAGATCCAATTGGCAAATATGTACTGACTATCAAAATTGGTAAACACGAATTTGAAAAACAAGTTTTCTACGTGACTGAGTAAGAAAAATACTCAAAAAACGACCGCACTTATATATGCGATGTTTTAAAACTAAAGCAAAAGACCGTCTAGAATTCAATTTTCAGACGGTCTTTCTTTTCTCTGCTTTACGGCTGATAATAAACCCATTCATCATTCAAGGAGTAACCCATGCGCCAAGCACAACAAATCTTTGATTATGCAGCCAATCAATATACGACGCAGCCAGAATATCTTTGGGAAAAATATCCCGAATATGCCATCTTGCGCCATGGTAATGCCAAAGGGAAATGGTATGCACTTATTGGCAAAATCAGAAAAATGAAGCTTGGTTTACAAGAAGAAGGAGAGACTGATTTTATCAATCTCAAATGTCCACCCGATATGGTGAGTATTTTGCGACAATCACCTAATTTCTTGCCCGCCTACCACATGAACAAAACCCACTGGCTAACGATTATGTTAGATCATGGCGTAGAAACGAAAGAAATTTTCAAGTTATTGGATTGGAGCTACGACTTAACAAAGTAGAAGAATTTAAAAACACCTAAAAATCTAACCGCACTTTTGTCTTTCTTTACTTTAGTCACGGCTAGTAAGATAATTAATGAAAACTATTATCAAAATACAAGTATTAGACTTGTTTCATCATAAGATAAGGAGATAACCATGACAATGAATAGACGTGATTTTTTAAGAATGAGCGCAGCACTTACAGCAGCGGGCATGTCGCCTTCTCTCTTTGCGGCAACAAAAGAGCAATTTACCATTTATGGCGCACCCGCGATGCCAAGTGTGACCATTGCGGTAGCGGCAGCACAAGGTAAATTAGCCAAACAAGCGGATGTCGCATTAGAAATTTGGCGTTCGCCTGATCAGTTGCGTGCGGGTGTGGCAAGTGGGCAATTTAAAGTGATGATGAGTCCAAGTAATGTCGGCGTGAATTTACGTAATCAAGGGCAACAAGTTGGCATGGTGAATATTCTCACCAATGGGATTACGCAGTTGATGTGTAAAGGTGGCACTATTACTTCACCGCAAGAATTGGTGGGTAAAAAAATCCTTGTGCCATTTAAAAACGATATGCCAGACATCGTGTTGCAAGCTTTACTGAAAAAATTGAATATTGATATTAATAAAATGGATATCACCTATGCGGCCACACCAACTGAAGCAATTGGTTTGTTCTTGCTTAAAGATTTCCATGCGGCCATCTTGCCGGAACCAATGGCGAGCGCCGTTGTGCTGAAAGCTAAAATTGTTGGTACGGAGATTGTACGCGGCTTTGATTTAGTGAAAGAATGGGGACAAGCGTTTAATACCAAACCTCTTATTCCAATGGCGGGCATTATTGCCAATGAAGAATACTTCCACGCACACAAGGCGGAGTTTGATCTACTTCACCAAGATTTAAGTGATGCGTTAAACTGGGTTATGGCTAACCGTAAAAGTGCGGCTGAAATTGGTGCTAATTATCTGCCAGCACCAGAAGCCGCTATTGAAATGGGCTTAGACGGTGCTCGCTTAACGGTGACCAAAGCCAGTGAACTGAAAAATGAAATCATGCAATTCTATGAAACCTTAATGGAGTTCAATCCAAAACTCTTAGGTGGTAAATTACCAGATGATAAATTCTTCTTGGCTTAATTTGAAACTGAATCACATAACATGATTAAAACTGACAAAATCCGTAAACCACAACCTGTCCTGTTTTACATCATCGACTACCTCTGGAGCGGCTTTACCGGCTTGAGTGTGGCGATGATGGTTGTTGCTTTATGGGCTTGGGGCAGTGCGATATTTGGTGAATTTATGCTGCCTGCTCCCGCGGATGTTTTTCAAAAAGCCCTTGAGCTGCTCGATCATTTCCAACAAAACGAAATCGGTATTTCATTATGGCGGTCTGTAGTGGGTATTGCCATTGCATTAGTCGCTGGCTTAGCCGCAGGGCTGATTGCAGGCAGCTTTAAAACCGCTATGGCATTGCTCAAACCCGTAATTACGATTTTGTTAGCCATGCCGCCAATCATTTGGGTCGTGATGGCATTATTTTGGTTTGGCTTTGGCAATCCTAGCGTGCTATTTACCATTATCGTATTAGTCGCCCCGCTGACCTTTGCCAGTGCAGCCATGGGCATGGCAAGTGTAAACAAACAACATGAAGAATTGTTTGATGCGTACAAACTCGGATTGTGGAAAAAAATCCGCTATTTATATGTTCCCCATCTCACTGGCTATGTGATTTCCAGCATTGGTGTCGCGGTTGCGATGGGCGTAAAAGTGGTAATTATGGCAGAGCTTTTAGGTGCCAATGAGGGGGTGGGAGCACAGATTGCCGATGCCAGAGCCATGTTAGATACGTCAACAGTGATGGCCTATGTACTGTTGGTGATTGTGTTTGTTTCCCTCTTTGAATATTTGATTACTAAGCCATTGGAAATTCTGTTTATGCCGTGGAGAAGATAATGCTGAGTTTAAAAAATGTGCGTTTTGAAATTCTCCGCGATCCCATCGTGCGTGATTTCAGTATGAATTTACAACCGGGCGAAGTAAAAACGTTATTCGGCCCGAGCGGTTGTGGCAAAACTACTGTGCTACGTTTAATTTCAGGTTTAGAAACGCCAAAATCGGGCGAAATCAAGAATACATTTCGTAAAACCGGCTTTCTGTTTCAAGAAAATCGTCTATTAGAAAATCTCACTGCCATGCAGAATATCGCCATTTTCATGGATGACCCAAATGAACATCAAATCATTACGCTAGCAGAAAAGATCGGGCTTTCTTCGAGTGATTTGAATAAATACCCGACCGAATTATCAGGTGGGATGGCAAAACGCGTGGCATTTTTGCGTCTATTGCTATGTGGCTGTGATTTAGCCTTACTGGACGAACCTTTTGTTGGTTTGGATCGCGATTTACGTGATATTTTAGCCACTATGTTAGTCGAGAAAATTGAGCAACAAGGCATGGCTTGCATTTTAGTGACGCACGATCGTTTTGAAGCGGCCCGATTAAGCCGAGAGATTATGCAGCTTTCTCCAAAAGGGATGGATGTACAAAATGTGATTACCTTGCCAACGCCATTATCCGAACGTAATTCAGCCTTTGAAGAAACCGTAGTCGCACGCGAATTTCAAGGAATCCATTATTATGAATAATTTCTTTACCCATCCGATGCGACCCTTTTTTGTTGGTGCAGCCATTCTTGCGATTGTGGGGGCGTTGAGCTTTTTCATCAGCCCCGATGATCTCATCCTACACCGCAAAATTTTCTTAGAATTTATGCTACCAGCTGCATACGGCGGCTTTCTGACGGCCTCCATGCTTGAATGGACAAATTACAAAGGTAATTTAAAACCTATTGCAACGATTTTAGCGGTGCTCTTGCTTGCAGGATTAGTATTATTGCCATTTTCCCCGCAAACCGCCTCGTTTTTAGTGGCGGCTTATTGGCTCGCGTTGTTACTCTTTTGTGCTTGGCTATTTTGGTTGGATCGCAATACCGACAATTTTACTTTACTGATGTTACTTGCGGCATTTATGGTTTGCCAGACAGCTTACGCCATGACTGATAGTCTGAAATTATTGCGGGCACAGGTGCATTTGAATATGGCGGCAGTGATGTTTGTATCAATTCGAGTTAGCATTCTATTAGGCGCAGAGGCACTGAAAGAAAGTACATTGAAAGATCCCGTATTTATCCCGAATGTCGTGTATAAAAATATCGCAATTACATTCTTGCTGATCCATACCGCAGCAGAGCTCTGGTTGCCTGCACAAACAGCCGCTTTTACAGCCTTTGCAGTTGGTTTTATTTTGCTTGCTAAATTACGCGAATTACATCATCACGAACTGCTACGCAAACATTACGTACGCACTTATTATTTCCTTCAATTGTTCGCCGCGATTGGCTATTTGTGGATTGGCATAAATAAATTAATTGATGAACCTACTGCCGATCCATTACACATGGTGACACTCGGCGGCATTCTCGGCAGTATGATGATGATTTGGCTCACTGCAGGATTATGGCATAGTGGCTTTACGAAACTGGATTACCCAAAACTCTGTCGCCTTGCCGTGCTTTGCCTTTTCACGGCGGCACTTTCTCGAGCTTGTTTAATGTATGTGGACGAGCTGTTTTTTATCACGATTCCCGCTATTTTAATTGCCATTGTGTTTGTACTATATCTCGCAACCTTTGTGCCGATATTCCGAAACAATGCCTTTACGGATGATCCTGAATAATGACCAATCCGCACATCCACGTGCGGATTTTTGATATTTTTTGACCGCACTTAATAGGCTTTTAATTGGGCCATGGCTTTACAATCTGCGGCTTGATGATCATCTTCGGTAATTAAACTCTGTAGGAAATGTTTAATTTCAGTCAGTTCGGCAATTTTTTCTTCGACTGAAACCAAATGTTTTGCCAACATACTATCCACTTCACAATGTTGAGATTGCTGTGTTTTCAACGCATTAAAATATTTAATTTCCGCCAAGCTGAAATCTAACGCTCGGCAGGTTTTTATAAATTTTAATTGCTTCAAACTGGCTTCATCATAATCTCGATAACCATTTGCCAGCCGTTTAGGCTCCGGCATTAAGCCCATTTTTTCATAATAACGAATGGTTTCTAAATGAATACCGCTTTGTTTGCTGAGTTCGTTAATTTTCATTTTTTTAAAATTAAGCCTTGACCTTGTAGTTGCTACGGACTTTATACTTTATCTTAAGTTAATTAAAGACACAATGAGGAGCATTATGTCCGACCACCATTCCCATGAACATCATGATCATTCATCTCATGAGCATATTCCACAGGATAAAAAAATCTTAGCGCTCAGTTTTGCCATCATTACTGGCTTTATGATTGTCGAATTTATTGGTGGCTATTGGTTTAACAGCTTGGCACTCATGGCTGATGCGGGACACATGGCAAATGATAGCTTATCGTTATTTTTAGCCTTGTTAGCGTTGTTTCTATCCGCTCAAAAACAACGATACATTGCCCTACTTAATAGCGGCTCATTGATTGTTGTGGCATTGATGATTTTGTTTGAAGCAATTCAACGCTGGCAAAATCCCATCGAGATGATGGCATTACCGATGCTTGGTGTGGCATCTTTAGGATTATTGATAAACCTTTTCGTTGCAAAGATGATGTTAAACAGCGATCATGATAATCTCAATATTAAAGCAGCGTATCTACATGTACTCACCGATTTATTTGGTTCCATTATTGCTATACTTTCGGGTCTCAGTACCTATTTTCTGGGATGGTTATGGGTTGACCCATTGGCAAGTATGATATTAAGCATGCTAGTATTAAAAAGTGGGATTAGTGCGTTCCGCTTAGCATTAAAAAAGCACTGAAAATAAAATAGAAACACTTATGCTTGATAGAATCGAACAAACCTTAGAAAAATTATATCGTCATTATGGTGAACAGAATTGGTGGAACGACAGAAATCGCTTATCTGATTGGGTTTCAATGATTTTAATTCAGCAAACAACAGCAAAAAATGCCATCAATGCGTTGCAGCAGATGGAGGATATTTTAACGTTGGAACAACTACTCGCCGTATCAGATGAAGAATTACAACAACGTATTCGCCCAGCTGGATTTTATAAACAGAAGAGTGCTTATATTAAACATCAAATGAGATGGTTTGCTGAACAAGGCGGAGAGTTATCTGCCTTTAAAACAATACCAACGGAGACGCTACGCAAACAGTTACTTTCTCTAAAAGGTGTGGGGCAAGAAACTGCAGATGCGATGCTGCTCTATCTTTTTGAACGTAAAGTTTTTATCGCCGATCAATATGCCCTACGTCTCTTTAATCGTCTTGGCTTAAGCCAAGCACAAACTTATACGGCTTTACGCGCTGAATGTATGCCGCTAATGGAACGTATTTCACTGAAAACCGCCCAAGAATGGCATGCAGTAATTGATGAACATGGTAAAGTGTTTCGACAAACACCTAACTTGGATGAAAGTTGGCTACGTTAAAAATGCATTGGAGAATCGCCCAACCTTAAACTGAGCTAGGTTTCCCAAAAGTGCGGTCAATTTTCAGCGATTATTTCAACTCACCGCGCTCTACAATAATTCCGACATTATTTGCTTGAGCAACGGCTTTGGGTTTACTTAATTTGAGACGTAACCATGAAATCCCAAAACGTTGTTGTAATTGTTCTGCTACTTCATAAGCCACTCGCTCAATCAATAAAAATGGCTTAGCTTGCACATAGTCTAAAATAAATTGACTGACTTCGGCATAATTGAGGCAGTATTGCACATCATCCATTTCTGCGGCTTTTTGACAATCCCATGCCATTTCCAAATCAAAAACAAGCTTTTGTTTAATTTGTTGCTCCCAGTCATACACGCCAATTTGTGCGAAGACGACTAATTCTTCAATAAAAATACGATCCATCTCTCATTCCTGTAAAAATATAGTGGGCTTATGCTATCAAGTTTGGTTAAAATAACGAACAAGTTTTTCAAATACAATCAAGATTGCGGAGCACAAAATGAGCCTATTTGCCCTTTTTTATATGATTTTTGCTTATTTACTGGGTTCGATTTCCAGTGCAATTTTGATTTGTAAGGTAGCTGGCTTGCCTGACCCACGAAAAAACGGATCTCATAACCCTGGTGCGACCAATGTATTGCGTATTGGCGGACGTTGGGCGGCGCTTGCAGTATTAATTTGCGATATTTTAAAAGGGATGTTACCGGTTTGGGCGGGTTATTATTTAGGGCTCACGCAATTTGAATTAGGCATGGTTGCCTTGGGTGCGTGTTTAGGACATATCTTCCCTATTTTCTTTCAGTTTAAAGGCGGGAAAGGTGTAGCGACTGCATTCGGTGCCATTGCACCCATCTCTTGGGGCGTAGCCGGCTCAACGCTAGGTACATGGTTGTTAGTCTTCTTAATTAGTCGTTATTCTTCATTAAGTGCGGTCATTACGGCACTTCTCGTGCCATTTTATGTTTGGTGGCTTAAACCAGAATTTACCTTCCCCGTTGCCTTAGTTTGCTGTTTGCTGATTTATCGTCACCACGACAATATTCAGCGCTTATGGCGAGGCCAAGAAGATAAAATGTGGGGAAAATCCAAAAAGAAATAAATAAAAAAACCTGTCGATAATCGACAGGTTTTCTTTTTATCAAAATGGCTTAGAAATCAACCGCACTTTTAAGCTTTTTCAATGCGTTGGCTTCAAGCTGACGAATACGTTCTGCAGACACATTATATTTTGCTGCAAGATCATGAAGAGTCGCTTTTTCATCATCTAACCAACGTGCTTTGATAATCTCTTGGCTACGTTCATCAAGATTTGCTAAGGCTGTACCTAATTTTTCTGTGGCTTGTTCTTCAAAGTTTTCACTTTCAAGTTCTGCCGCAAAGTTTGAGCTTTTATCTTCTAAATATAAAGAAGGTACATAAGCTTCGTCATCATCGTCTGTTGGCAAATCAAAGCCCACATCAGCCCCTGTCATACGAGATTCCATTTCGATGACATCTTCTTTTGATACGCCAAGCTCATTCGCCACCATATCCACTTCGTTTTCATTGAACCAACCTAAACGTTGTTTCGTTTTACGTAGGTTAAAGAACAATTTACGTTGCGCTTTCGTAGTCGCGACTTTCACAATACGCCAGTTGCGAAGGACATATTCGTGGATTTCTGCTTTGATCCAATGCACCGCAAAAGATACAAGGCGAACGCCCACTTCTGGATTAAAACGTTTTACCGCTTTCATTAATCCGATATTACCTTCTTGAATTAAATCTGCTTGTGGCAATCCATAACCAGAATAACCACGTGCAACATGAATAACAAAACGTAAGTGTGATAAAACTAATTTTTTCGCTGCTTCAATATCACCGTCATAATACAAACGTTCTGCTAAGCTTTTTTCTTCCTCTGCAGTTAGCATCGGATATTCGTTTGCTGCTCGAATATAACCTTCGATGCTACCTTGAGGTACTAACATCATTTGAGTTTCTTTATTCATTCTTCTCCTCACAGCATGCGGAGCAACGCCCCGACTCATTACTTATTTGTTATTGTATAACAACTATTGTCATTATACCTCAATTTGTTTTATTTGACAGTTTTTAACGATTGAAAGTTCAGATTAATCACTAAAAATTTTCTAAATTAGTTTAATGGCACAAGTGAATAAACGATATCCTCCGCCACCACTTTAAACAATAAGTCAATATTGGGATGTTTTCCAGGGTTTTGTGTCGCATCTTCAACGTGTTCGGCAAACCATTCAATGCCTTGTTGTGCAGAAGTGCGGTCTAATTTCCCGTTAAATTTTTCTGCTAACGCATTATAAAGACGGAGCGAGCCAAGCTTACCTGGCGCAGCCGGAATATGATGAATCACCGTTTCACCGTTTAACACGTCTAAACCTGTTAGATGAACAATGGTGGGTAAAGTCTCTAAAATGTCTTTAAAATTCATAATTGCTTTCCTCTATAAATTAACTAATGGCTTGCTCTGAATTCACTTCGCCATTTGCGCCCATAAAACGCACTTCTGGCTGTAAATACACACCAAATTTATCCGCTACGGTTTGACGGATATGATGTGCAAGCTTCACAACATCCTGACCTGTGGCATTACCTTTATTAATCAGCACTAACGCTTGTTGTTGATGAACGGCTGCGCCACCGATTTGAAAACCTTTTAAATGGCATTGATCGATTAACCAGCCCGCAGCAAGTTTCACTGAACCGTCTGCTTGTGGAAAGTGCGGTAGATTTTCGGCCTGTTTTTGAATATTTGCAAATTGCTCGGCACTCACCACTGGATTTTTGAAGAAACTGCCCGCATTACCAAATTCTTTTGGATCAGGCAATTTGCTGCGACGAATATGACACACTTCATCAAACACTTGTTTTGCCGTTACCGTTTGAGGATCAAAATTCACTAATGAGCCATATTTTAAAATTGGTTGCCAATTTTTGGCTAATTTCAATCCAACCGCCGTAATCACATAACCTTGCGCATAGCGGTGTTTAAAAATACTTTCGCGATAACCGAATTCACATTCACTTGCTTGTAAACGGAATTGTTCGCCTGAATTGAGATTCAACACATCCACGTAATCGCATACATCTTTAAACTCTACGCCATACGCACCGATATTTTGAATTGGTGCAGAGCCGGCGCAGCCTGGAATGAGTGCAAGATTTTCTAAACCATTAATTCCTTGTGAAAGCGACCATTCCACCAACTGATGCCAATTTTCGCCACCATTAACATGCAAATAATGGTAATCGCTATCTTCTGTATGTTGAATACCCAATAAACGGTTAACAATCACCATTCCTTGGAAATCTTCTAAAAACAGCATATTGCTGCCTTGACCTAAAAATAAGACAGGGAGATTTTCAGCTTGCGCTTTTTGCCAAGCTTGTTGGATTTGTTCAATCGATGTGGCTTCAATGATTTCACGTGCATTTGCCGGAATATTGAAGGTGTGAAACGGTTGTAAACTTTGCATTAACTTTCCTTAAAAAAACGTGTGAGGAAGCGTGATTTTTACTTGCGTACCACCTTGCTCCCTTTTTGAAATTGTAAGCTGAGCATTTAATTGACGACTGCGTTCAGTCATGATATTTAAACCATAATGCCCTTCT